>DATMIN010000318.1:0-2452 GCA_035554275.1 Burkholderiaceae bacterium | reverse complement strand
GTGCCCTTGCCCGACGCCGTCGGCCCGTCGACGGTGATCACGGGCACGCTGTGCGGCCGCGCGCTGACGACGCCGAACAGCGTCTCGAAATAGTCGGGAAACGTCTTCGCGACGCAGTGCGGTTCGAGGATGCGCACCGGCAGCGCCGCCGGGTTGAACGCCGCGAGCGAGAAGCACATCGCGATGCGGTGGTCGTCGTAGGTGCGGATCGACGCCGCGTGCCACGCGGTCGGGGCGGTGATCTCGATCGAGTCCGCGCCCTCGGTCACCGTCGCGCCGAGGCGGCGCAACTCGGCGGCCATCGCGGCGATGCGATCGGTCTCCTTCACGCGCCAGCTCGCGATGTGGGTCAGCCGCGTCGTGCCGGTCGCGAAGAGCGCCATCACCGCGAGCGTCATCGCGGCGTCGGGGATGTGGTTGCAGTCGAGCGTGATCGGGTCGAGCGGCCAGCGCCCGCGCGAGACCTCGACCCACTGCTCGCCGAGCAGCACCTGCGCGCCCATCGCCTGGGCGGCGCCGACGAACGCCAGATCGCCCTGGATCGATGCGCTGCCCATGCCCTCGATGCGGATCGGCCGCTCGCCCGAGGCCGCGATCGCGCCGAGCGCGACGAAGTACGACGCCGACGACGCATCGCCCTCGACGTGCACCGAACCCGGGGAGACGAGCCGGCTGCCGGCCGGGATCGTGAAGCGCTGCCAGTGGTCGTGGCGCACCTTGATGCCGAAGCGCGCGAGCAGGTTCAGCGTGATCGCGACGTAGGGCTTCGAGATCAGCTCGCCGACCACCTCGACGACGACCTCGCGCTCGTGCGCGACCAGGCACAGCGACTGCAGCAGCCCGCTCAGGAACTGGCTCGAGACATCGCCGCGCACGCGGATCGGCTCGCCCAGCGCGAGCGCATGCGGCGCGCCGTCGCCGAGGCGCAGCGGCGGGAAGCCGCTCGCGCCGAGGTACTCGATCACGCAGCCGAGCGGGCGCAGCGCGTCGACGAGGTCGCCGATCGGCCGCTCGTGCATGCGCGGCACGCCGCGGATCGTGAAGCGGCCGCCCTGGGCGCTCGCGAGCAATGCGAGCGCGGCGGCGAGCAAGCGCGTCGAGGTGCCCGAGTTGCCGAGGAACAGATCGGCCTCGCGCGCGCGCAGCGCACCGTCGAGGCCGTCGATCTGCGTCTCGCGGCCGTCGACCGCGACCGTGCAGCCGAGCGCGCGCAGCGCGTCGAGCATCACGCGCGTGTCGTCGGATTCGAGCAGGTCGACGATGCGCGTGCGCCCGGCGCTCAGGCCGGCCAGCAGCAGCACGCGGTTCGAGATGCTCTTCGAGCCGGGCAGGCGCACCGTGCCGCCCGCGTGCGCGAGCGGCGGGATGTCGAGGAAGCGGGTGGCGAACATGCGTCGATACTGCGCGGCGACGGCGGCCGGCTCAGCGGTGCGTTTGCGGTTTGGAGGGGTTCATCTGCCACGCGCCACGCGCGTCGGACGCGGTGCGGATCATGTCCTCGAGCGCTTCGGCGTTGCCCGCAGCGAGCGCCTGCTCCATCGCGTCGAGCGTGTGGCGAAAGCGCTGCGTCTGCTTCAGCACCTCTTCGCGGTTCGACATCAGGATGTCGCGCCAGACCGCCACGTCGCTCGCGGCGATGCGCGTGAAATCGCGAAAGCCCGGGCCCGCGAGCGAGAGGAAGTCGCGCCCGCCGGGCTGGCGCGCGACGGCGTTGAAGAACGCGTAGGCGAGCAGGTGCGGCAGGTGGCTGACCGCGGCGAACGCGGCGTCGTGATTGTCGGGCGTCATGCGCAGCACCTGCGCGCCGATCGCGGCCCAGCAGTCGGTGGCGCGCTGCAGCAGCTCGGGCGGCGTCTGCGGCAGCGGCGTGAGGATCACCTGGCGGCCGCTGTACAGCGCCGCGTCTGCATGCGCGATGCCCGAGGCCTCCTTGCCGGCGATCGGGTGCGCCGGCACGAACGAGACGATGCGCTCCTTCAGCACGCGGCGCGCGGCGTCGACGACGTCGCGCTTGGTCGAGCCGACGTCCATCACCAGCATGCCGGGTTCGACGAGGTGCCGGATCGCCTTGAATGTGGCTTCGGTCGCCGCGACCGGCACCGCGACCAGCACGATGTCGGAGCCCGAGACCGCGAGCAGCGCCGATTCGGCGATCGTGTCGATCACGCCGAGCTTCTTTGCGCGCTCGGTCGTCGACGGCGACTTGCTGTAGCCGACCACGCGCTTGACGAGCCCGGCGCGCCGCATCGCGAGCGCGAACGAGCCGCCCATCAGGCCGCAGCCGATCACGCCAAGCTGGTTAAACATCAGTGGGTGTCGATCGGGTAGGTGCCGAGCAGCTTGAAGAATGCGCAGACGCTGCGCAGTTCGGCCAGCGCCGCCGCCACGTGGGGCTGGTCGGGGTGGCCCTGCAGGTCGATGTAGAAGTAGTACTCCCACTGGCCCGAGCGCG
>DATMIN010000317.1:0-3763 GCA_035554275.1 Burkholderiaceae bacterium | reverse complement strand
AGAACAACACCATACTCAACTTCCGTCGATACCCGTCGATCACCGGATCCGACGGCGTCACCGAAGCCTTCCCCGCCAGCTCCAGCTTGCCCGCCGGCCCTGCGGCTTCGGCCTTCGGCGGCGCCGGCTTCGCCATCACCTCGAGGATCGCCACGTAGGTCTTGCGCGCGAGCTCGTCGCGCCAGCCTTTGTCGCGCATCAGGATCTCCAGCAACTCGTCCATCGCTGGCGCGAAGCGTTGCGCGGCGAAGTGCACCTGCGCCAGTTCGAAGCGGGCCTCGAAATCGCGTCTGTTCGCGGCGATCGCGGCGGCCAGCGCGTCCGGCGAGCGCGCGGCCGACGCGCGCTCGCAGGCTTCGAGCCAGCGCCCGGCGGCGGCCAGGCGCGGATCGGGCAACACCTCGGCCGCCACCGGCTCGTAGGCGCGGCGCGCGTCGTCGACGCGCCCGGCGCCGAGCAGGGCGCGCAGGTAGTCGTAGCGCGCGTTGGCGTCGGCCGGGTTGACGGCGACCGCCTCCTGCAGCTTCTCGAGCGCCCGCGCTTCGTCGCCTTCGGCGAGCAGCGCATGCGCGGCCTCGACATCCTCGGCAGCGCTGACCGCTTCGGCGCTCGGCACGTGCTTGTCGAGGAACGCACGCACCTGCGCTTCGGGCAGCGCGCCGACGAAGCCGTCGATCGGCTGGCCGTCCTTGAACAGCACGCAGAATGGGATGCTGCGCACGCCGAACATCTGCGACAACTGGGCCGAGATCTCGGGCTGCTCGTCGGCGTTGAGCTTGGCCAGCGCGAAGCGGCCGGCGTAGTCGATCTCGAGCTGTTCGAGCACCGGGCCGAGCGTCTTGCACGGCCCGCACCACGGTGCCCAGATGTCGAGCAGCACCGGGCGCTGCATCGACGCGGTGATCAGGTCGGCTTCGAGGTTCTGGAGAGAGATGTCTTGCATGGTTGTCGAGGGTCTTGGCGCACTCGGGCGCCCGGCGGGCGGCGGCGCGGTGCCGCCTACAATTCGGAGTTCATCCGCACCTGGAGCGAGCTTTGAGCAGCGCCCCCGTGGTGGTCGGCGTGGTGATGGGTTCCAGCAGCGACTGGGACACGCTGCGCGCGGCCACCGACATTCTCGCCGAGTTCGGCGTCGCGCACGAAGCCCGGGTCGTCTCGGCGCACCGCATGCCCGACGAGATGTTCGCTTATGCCGAAGAGGCCGCCGCGCGCGGCCTGAAGGCGATCATCGCCGGCGCCGGTGGGGCGGCGCACCTGCCGGGCATGCTGGCCGCGAAGACGAGCGTGCCGGTGCTCGGCGTGCCGGTGCCCAGCCGCCATCTGCAGGGGCTCGATTCGCTGTACTCGATCGTCCAGATGCCCAAGGGCGTGCCGGTCGCGACCTTCGCGATCGGCGCCGCCGGCGCGGCGAACGCGGCGCTGTTCGCGGTCGCGATGCTGGCCAACGAAGACGCCGCGCTGCGCGCACGCCTCGACGCCTACCGCGCGCGCCAGACCGAGGCCGCCCGGGCGATGAGCGCCGATCTGAAATGACGCCGCCGGCGTTCATCGCCCCCGGCGCGACGCTCGGTGTGATGGGGGGCGGCCAGCTCGCGCGGATGTTCGTGCACGCGGCGCAGCGCCTGGGCTACGCCACCGCGGTGCTCGACCCCGACCCCGCCAGCCCGGCCGGCCGCGTCTCGCACCACCACGTGCAGGCCGATTACCTCGATGACACCGGCCTCGCCCGCCTGGCCGAGCTGAGCGCCGCGATCACGACCGAGTTCGAGAACGTGCCGGCGCCGGCGCTCGCGCGCCTCGCCGAGTGGCGCCCGGTCGCGCCCGGCGCCGCCGCGGTCTCGATCTGCCAGGACCGCCGCGCCGAGAAGGCCCACTTCGTGCGCTGCGGCGTCGCCTGCGCGCCGCACGTGGTCATCGCGTCGGCCGCTGATCTCGCCGCGGTGCCCAACGCGCTGTTGCCCGGCGTGCTGAAGACGGCGCGGCTCGGCTACGACGGCAAGGGCCAGGCCCGCGTCGCGACGCGCGCCGAACTGGCCGCGGCGTGGGAGCGCCTCGGCCGCGTCGCCTGCGTGCTCGAGCAGCGCCTCGCCCTCGCGCTCGAGCTCAGCGTGATCGTCGCGCGCGGCGCCGACGGCACGGTCGTGCACGGGCCGCTGCAGCGCAACCTGCATCGCGACGGCATCCTCGCGGTCACGCGGGTGCCAGCACCCGGCGTGCGCCCGGCGATCACCGACGAAGCGATCGCGAGCGCGCGCCGCCTCGCCGCCGGGCTGGCTTATGTCGGCGTGCTGTGCGTCGAGTTCTTCGTGCTCGACGACGGCTCGCTGGTCGCCAACGAGATGGCGCCGCGCCCGCACAACTCCGGCCACCACGGCATCGACTCGTGCGACCTGTCGCAGTTCGAGCTGCAGGTGCGTGCGATGACCGGCGCGCCGCTCGTCACACCACGGCTGCATTCGCCGTGCGTGATGCTCAACCTGCTCGGCGACCTGTGGCTCGAGGGCGGCGGCGCGCCCGATTGGCCCGCGGTGCTGGCGCTGCCCGGCGCGCATCTGCACCTGTACGGCAAGACCGAGGCGCGCACCGGCCGCAAGATGGGCCACCTGACCGTGACCGCGGCCGACGCCGCACAGGCCGATGCGGTCGCGCGGCGCGCCGCCGCGCTGCTCGGCCTCGAAGGCTGGTAGCGATGCGCCTCGACGGCTTCGACGCGGCGGCAGTCGAGCAGGCCGCGGGGCTGCTTGCCGCCGGCGAACTCGTCGCGTTCGCGACCGAGACGGTCTACGGCCTCGGTGCGCGTGCCGACGACGCGCGCGCCGTCGGCCGCATCTTCTCGGCCAAGGGCCGCCCGGCGAACCATCCGCTGATCGTGCATGTGGGCGACCCGTCGAAGGTCGCGCAGTTCGCGTCGAGCGCGCCGCCGGTCGCGCTGCGGCTGATGGCGGCGTGCTGGCCGGGGCCGTTGACGCTGATCCTGCCGCGCCGGCCCGAGGTCGCCGAGGCGGCGGCCGGCGGGCAGTCGAGCATCGGCCTGCGCTGCCCGGCGCACCCGGTCGCGCAGGCGTTGCTCGCGGCGGCGTTCGAGCGCGGCGTGCCCGGCGTCGCGGCGCCGAGCGCGAACCGCTTCGGCCGCATCAGCCCGACGACCGCGGCGCACGTCGCCAGCGAGTTCGGCGCCGAGCTGCCGGTGCTCGACGGCGGGGCGTGCGCGCTCGGCATCGAGTCGAGCATCGTCGACTGCTCGCGGGGCCGCCCGGTGCTGCTGCGCCCCGGCACGCTGACGCGCGCGCGGCTCGAGGCCGCGGCCGGCGAGCCCTTGCACGCGCCCGATGCCGACGCGCCGCGCGCGCCCGGCATGCTGGCCGCGCACTACGCACCGAACGCGAAGCTGCGGCTGATGCCCACCCGGACGCTTCACACGGCTTTGCACGTGCTCGGCGAGCCGCTGCCGACGCTGGCGGTATATTCACGCGGCGCGGCGCCGGCCGCGGCCCGCGGCCTTCGGCACCGGCGCATGCCGGAATCGCCGGCGCAGGTGGCGCACGAGCTGTTCGCGGTGTTGCGCGAGCTCGATGCCGAGGGTGTGCAGCTGATCTGGGTCGAAGAGCCGCCACCCGAACCCGAATGGGACGGCGTGCGCGACCGCCTCGCCCGCGCCGCCGCCGCCTGACCCGCCCCTCAAACCCCTGCCGCTGTTGTCGTCCCCCCGGAGCCCTGAAGAATGAAGCTGAACGTGAATCGATACGCCCGCGCCGTGGCCGGC
>DATMIN010000316.1:0-4761 GCA_035554275.1 Burkholderiaceae bacterium | reverse complement strand
GACATCGACGAACACGCCGCGCGCTGCCGCTTCCGCGACTGCCGGCATGTCGACGAGCCCGGCTGCGCGGTGCGCGAGCACGTGAGCGCCGACCGCGTTCACAACTACCACAAGCTGTTGCGCGAGGCGCGCCGCGACACGATGAGCGCGCTCGAGCGGCAGCAGCAGGTGGCGATCTGGAAGGCGCGCGGCCGCGCCGCGCGCGTCAACATGAAGGCCAAGCGCGGCTGATGGCGTGGACCGCAGGGCCATGCGCCTGTCGGGCGAGGCTTGCGAACCTCGGCTTCGTTTGCGAACTTGACACCGTGCATCGATGCACCTAGTATTTGAACGACTGGTTAAACCAAGTGGACAAACGTGAGCGCAAAACCCGCCGTCGCCAAGCCCCGATCCGCGGCCTCGAACCTGCGTGAAGGCGACATCACAGGAACCCGCGAGCGCATCCTGGACGCGACGTTCCGGCGCCTGGCGTCCGACGGCTACGCGGCGTTGAGCGTGCGCGAAATCGCCAAGGACGCCGGCGTCAACCACGCGCTGATCAACTATCACTTCGGCACCAAGGATCGGCTCGTGATCGCCGTGCTCGATGAAGCGAACAGCCAGCTGTTGGCGCGCCAGCGGCAGATGTACGGTGAGCCCGGCGGCTTTGCCGCGAAATGGGCGCAGGCGCGGCGGTTTTATGAGAACGACATTGCGTCGGGCTTCGTGCGGGTGCAGGCCGAGCTCTATGCGGCGAGCCTGTCCAACGCCGCACTGCGAGAGCAGTTCGTGCCGCGCGTGCAAGCCTGGAAGCAGGTCGTGCTGGACGCGGTGCGCGAGGCGCTGCTGCAGTACCGGCCGGCGTTGCCGGCAGGGTTCGATGCTGTGGCCATCTCCAGCCTGATCTCGGAGTTCTGGCTCGGCATGGAGTTCGCCCGGCTGATCGGCGACGCCGACGAGCGCGCGCGCCACGACAAGGCGCTGGATGCCATCCAGCGTTTGCTTGAAACAATGGAGGCAAAGGCCTCGAAGCCTGCCGCCGTGCGCCGCAAGCCGATCAAGGGAGAGCGATGATGCCCGCACGTCTTCCACCCCGCTTCAACCGCGTCGCCGGGCCTCTGCCCGAGCCCGGCTTATTGGCCGAGGCGGATCACGCCCCTTTCGAGACGATCTCTCCGGCCCGCGAAGGCCTTATCGACCGCAACGGCGTGAAGCTCTGGTACGCGGTGTGGGGCGAGGATGGTCCCTGGCTCGCGTTCGCCCCGCCGAGCCAGATCGTGCATTCGGCGCTGCTGAAGGCCGCGGTCCCGTACCTTTCGCAGCACTTCCGTGTGGTCACGATGGACCCGCGCGGCAACGGCCGCTCGGACCGGCCGCAGGGCCAGGAGCACTACGGGTTCGACCTGTACGTGGGCGACTTCACCGCGGTGCTCGACGCTGCCGGCGCCGACCGCGTAGCGTTGGTGGGCATCTCCGTTGCAGCCCTGACGGTTCTGCGCGTCGCCGCCGAACAGCCGCAGCGCATCAGCCACGTGATCACGGCCGGAGGCTTTGCCGAGACGCTCCGCGACGACCCGGCGTCCGCCAAGTCCGTCGCCGACGAATTGACGCTGATGAAGGAGGATTGGCCGGCCTACGTCGACGCCTTCATGCGCTCGATATTCAACGAACCGCACTCGACCAAACCCTATGAGGACGGCGTTCGCTACGCCTGGGCCACCAGCGGCGAAGTGTTCGAGTGGTGCTACCGCGGCTGGCTCGGCAACGACGTGCGCGGGCTGGCGCGGCAGGTTGTCTGTCCGACGCTGGTGATCCATGGCCGCAACGACAGCCGTGTCATGTACGGGCACGGCGAGGTCATCCACGAGTTGGTGCCCGGCGCGCGCCTGCTCACCATCGGCAGCGGCGGGCACGTGACCGCGGTTCGCGATCCGGTCGTCTTCAATCGTGCGGTGCGCGACTTCGTGGCCGGGCCGGCACCGCTGCGGACCTGGGTGCGCGCCAAGGCACGGCCGCGGCGCGCTCTGTTCATCTGCAGCCCGATCGGGCTCGGCCACGCTCAGCGCGACCTGGCGATCGCGCGCGAGCTGCGCAAGCTGCAGCCGGACCTGAAGATCGAGTGGTTCACTGTCGATCCGGCGGCGCGCTACCTGGTGCAAGAAGGCGAGCGCGTTCACCCGGCCTGCGCAAAGCTGGCGAACGAGAGCCTGCACTTCGAACGGGTCGCCGGCGAGCACGACCTGCAGGCCTTCTTCGCGCTGCGCTCGATGGACGAGATCATGGCTCGCAACGCGATGACCTTCTTCGACCTGATGGAGGCCGAGCACTACGACATCGTCATCGGCGACGAAGCCTGGGACGTGGATTACCACTACCACGAGAACCCGGAACTGAAGCGTCAGCCGTTCGTCTTTCTCACCGATTTCGTCGGCTGCGTTCCGATGAACCCGGACGACGAGCGCGAGGCCTTCCTCTGTGCCGACCGCAACGCCGACGACATCGAGCATGTGGCGCGCTACCCGTACCTTCGCGACGCGGCGCTGTTCGTCGGCAACCGCGAGGACGTGCCTGAACAGACCTTCGGCCCGGGCCTGCCCGGCATTCGCGAGTGGACCGACAGCAATTTCTGCTATTGCGGCTACTGCCTGCCCTTCGACCCACAGGCGCTGTCTGATACGCAGGCATTGCGAGACCGCCTCGGCTACCGCACCGACGAGCGGATCGCCATCGCGTCGGTCGGCGGTACGGCGGTGGGCGCCCCGTTGCTGAGGCGCATCGTCGAGGCGTATCCGATCATGAAGCGTGAGGTGCCTGAACTGCGGCTGGTGGTCGTGGCTGGTCCGCGTGTGCACCTCGAGCTGCCGCCGATCGAAGGCATCGAGGTTCGCCACTACGTGCACAACCTGTTCGAGCATCTGGCCTGTTGCGACTTGGCGCTGGTGCAGGGCGGACTATCGACCTGCATGGAGTTGGTGGCGACCAAGAGGCCGTTCCTGAGCTTCCCGCTGCGCAACCACTTCGAGCAATGTGTTCACGTGCGGCGCCGATTGTTCAACTACGAGGCCGATCGGTCGATGGACTACGCGCAGACCACGCCCGCAGCGCTGGCCGCGCGCGCACTGACCGAGATGCACCGACCGGTTCGGTATCGGCCGGTGGAGACCGACGGCGCCGCACGTGCCGCACTGCGCATTGCCGAAGTGCTGAACAACCGCGGACGGGCCCAATGAGCTACCGCTGCCGCTGCCCGCCGGGTTCCGAAGCGCCGTAGCGCGCCGCCCGAATCTTTTTGAGTCACCGTCACGCGCGCTTGCTTCCCGTGCAAGCGGCGCGGAGGACTTCTTCGTCCCATCTGTTCTCTTCCCACATTCTCGAAGGAATTCACCATGTCACACGCTGCCCAACACTCGACCGACAGCAACCGCTACGCCAAGACCATCGAAGTCTCCAAGCGCATCCGCTGGGACACCGACCGCGATGTCATCCGCGGCCGCCAGTTCGACTTCGGCAAGTCCTTCCTGCCCGACGGCCTGTCGAAGGTTGTGCAGCTGCCGTTCCTGTCGGCCGACGAGAAGCGCCTGTTCTCGCAGGTGCAGGGCCGAACCTACGCCAACATGTTCGCGCTCGTCGAGCGCTTCATTGGCGCCAAGGTCCTGGAGATCAGCCGCGGCCACTGGCTGGGCGACCAGGTGGCGCTGGAGGCGCTGGTTCGCCTCACCGACGAGGAACTGAAGCACCAGGAGATGTTCCGCCGCTTGGAGACGATGATGGCCCCCGGCATGCCCGTGGGTTACCGCTTTGTGCCGAACGCCAACGACGTCGCAGGCGCGGTGCTGGCCGCCTCCACCTGGGCCGTGCTGGCACTCGTGTGCGACATCGAGCTCTTCTCGCAGGCGCACTACCGCAGCAGCATCGAGCCGGAGACACAGATCGACCCACTGTGGAAGGACGTGTTTCTGTTCCACTGGAAGGAGGAGTCGCAACACGCCATCGTCGACGAAATGGAATGGCTGGCCGAAGACCGGCGGCTCGATGCCAACCAGCGCGACCAGGCGGTGGGCGAGTTGATCGGCCTGGTGGGGGCCGTGGACGGCATCGTGCAGATGCAGGCCCAGGCCGACGCCGAGTACTTCGTCCGGGTGGCCGGCCGCGCCTTCGACGCCGCGCAGGCGCAGGCGATCCACACGACGATGCTGAGCGCCTACCGCTGGCAGTACATCGTGAGCGGAGTGCAGGATCCTCGCTTCCTCGAGATCCTCGGCTCGATGATCAGCGCCGAACACACCGTGCGAATCAACGCGGCGCTGGCACCGATCGTCGGCGCGGTGCACTGAATCCGTATGTACTGACCCGCGCCATGGCTGCTCATGGCCGGTATGGCGAGTTCGATCGTAGGCGAAGCTGAGATTGCAGCTCGCTTCGACTGACGCCGCAAGCGCATCCCACTAAAACGGCACCGCCGATTCGATCGCCACCGAGGTGCCGCTGACCGGGTGTGCGAAGCGCAGGTGCGTTGCGTGCAGCAGCAGCCGGTCCGCGCCCGCGCGCGCATCGGGCGGCGCGTAGAGCGCGTCGCCGACGATCGGGTGACCGAGCGCGAGCAGGTGCACGCGCAGCTGGTGGGCACGGCCGGTGACGGGCTCGAGCTCGACGCGTGTCGTGTCGTGTTCGGCGTCGTGGTCGAGCACGCGCCAGCGCGTCAACGCCGGCCGGCCGTGCACCGCATCGACCTGCTGGCGCGGCCGGTTGGGCCAATCGGCGCCGAGCGGCAGCGCGATCTCG
>DATMIN010000315.1:0-2359 GCA_035554275.1 Burkholderiaceae bacterium | reverse complement strand
CACGGCCCGCACGATCACGAACTCGAGCACGCCGCCGAGCACGACCCGAAAGGCATGGCCGGGCAGCTCGCGGTCGTGACCGCGATCCTCGCCACGGTCGGCGCGCTGTTCGCCTACATGGGCGGCGCGACGCAGGCCAACGCGGGCCTGTACAAGAACGACGCGGCGATCAAGAAGACCGAAGCGTCGAACCAGTGGAACTACTACCAGGCCAAGAGCGGCAAGCAGAACCTGAGCGAACTCGCGCTCGAGCTGGCGCCCGAGACGAAGAAGGCGTTCTACGTCGAGGAGATCAAGCGCTACAAGGCCGAGAAGGCAGAGATCAAGCTGGCGGCCGAGAAGCTCGATGCCGAATCGAAGCGCTGGGACGACCTGAGCGCCGAGCAGATGCACCAGCACCACCGCTGGGCCCAGGCGACGACCGCGCTGCAGATCGCGATCGCGATGGCGGCGATCGCGTTGCTGACACGCAAGCGCTGGCTCGAGAAGCTGGTGTTCGGCGTCAGCGCGCTCGGCGTCGCGGTCGGCGCGATGGCGTGGTTCCACCTCTGACGCGAGTCACGCGCGCGCCATCCCCGGATTGCCCGCGACGCCCACCAGCCGCGGCGTGTTCAGCGCCGGCGCTTTGATGACCTTGCGGTCGCGCAGGTAGGCCTCGACCACGTTCCAGATCGGCTCGCCGCTCGCGCCTTCGGCCACCGGCGCCCAGCCGGCGACGCGGTAGGTCTTGTCGGCCTCGATCGGCCGGCCTTTCAGGCGCATGTCGGAGATGCGCGCGCCGGCCTTCGCGCCCGGCGTGCAGGTGTACTGCAGGCCGCCGACGCGCACCATGTCGCCGCCCTGCTGGTAGTACGGGTCGGGGTTGAAGAGGTTGTCGGCCACGTCCTCGAGGATCGTCTTCATCGTGGCGCCGCTCATCTCGGCGAGCGTGGTGTACGGGTACGTGATCGCGAGCTGGTCCATCATCAGCTCGCGCGTGATGGTCTGGCCGGGCAGCAGCGTCGTGCCCCAGCGAAAGCCCGGCGAGAACGCGATCTCGGCGCCCTTCACCGCCATCAGCGCGTCGACGATCAATTGGTCCCAGGTGCCGTTGAAGTTGCCGCGCCGGTACAGCAGCCCCTCGCTGACGGCGAGCGTCTCGCCGAGCCGCGCGGCGAACGGCGCGCGCACCTGATCGATGTGCGCCTGCATCGCGGCGTCGGCCGGCAGCAGGTTCGCGAACACCGGCATCAGCTTGTAGCGGAAGCCCTGCACGCGGCCGCCGCGCACGTCGAGGTCGAGCACCGCGAGGAACTTGCCGTTCGAGCCGGCGTTCGTCACCAGCGTCTGGCCGCCGCGGTTGGCGACGATCACCGGCGCCGGCACGCCGTCGTGCGTGTGGCCGCCGAGGATCGCGTCGATGCCGCTGACGCGCGTGGCCATCTTCAGGTCGACGTCCATGCCGTTGTGCGACAGCACGACGACCGCCTGCGCGCCCTTGGCGCGCACCTCATCGACCATCTGCTGCAGATGCTCGTCCTGGATGCCGAACGACCAGTCGGGCACGAAGTAACGCGGGTTCGCGATCGGCGTGTACGGGAACGCCTGGCCGATCACCGCGACCGGCACGCCATTGATCTGGCGCATCGCGTACGGCTCGAACACCGGGTCGCCGAAGTCGGCGGTTCGGATGTTCTGCGCAAGAAACGCGGTCTTGCCCTTCAAGTCCTTCTCGACGATCTCGAGCACACGCTGTGCGCCGAGCGTGTATTCCCAGTGCGAGCTCATCATGTCGACGCCGAGGAGTCGGCACGCATCGACCATGTCCTGCCCGTTCGTCCACAGCGCCGTGGCCGAGCCCTGCCAGCTGTCGCCGCCGTCGAGCAGCAGCGCTTGCGGGCGCGACACGCGCACGCGCTTGATCAGTGTGGCCAGGTGCGCGAAGCCGCCGACCCGACCGTAGGTGCGTGCGGCACGATCGAAATCGAGGAACGTGAACGCGTGCGCCTGCGCCGAGCCGGGCGCGATCGCGAACGCCTTCAGCAGCGCCTCGCCGACGAGGTGCGGCGGCTTGCCCGCCGCGCCGGCGACGCCGAGGTTGACATCGGGCTCGCGAAAGTGGATCGGCAGCAGCTGCGCATGGCAATCGGTGAAGTGCAGGAAGCTGACGTTGCCGAACGGCGGCAGCTCGTAGAGCCGCTCGGCTGCGCCGGCTTGCGCGGCGAGCACGTCGCGCTGGTCGAGCGCCATGCCGGCGGCCGACGCCGCGGCGAGGATTTGCAGGAACTCGCGCCGACCGAGGTTCACGCGCGGCGCGTCACTGATTGACGGGCGACTTCGGGTCGAGCAGCAGCGCCATCAGGTCGCGCATCTGCTGTTC
>DATMIN010000314.1:0-5969 GCA_035554275.1 Burkholderiaceae bacterium | reverse complement strand
TGCGCGCCGGCGAGATCGTCGGCGTCGCCGGCGTCGCCGGCAACGGCCAGAGCGAGCTGCTCGAGCTGCTGTCGGGCCTGCGCGAGCCGCAGCGCGGCACGCTGCAGCTCGCCGGCCAGACCTTCGAGCCCGGCCGCTGGCTCGACCCGCGCGGCGCGCGCGCGCTCGGCCTCGCGCACGTGCCCGAAGACCGCCACGCGCGGGCGATGGTGATGAGCTTCGCGGCGTGGGAATCGGCGGTGCTCGGCTACGAAGGCCAACCCCGCTACAGCCGGCGCGGCTGGATGCGGCACCGCGCGATGCGCGCCGCCACCGCCGCGCTGATGCAGCGCTTCGACGTGCGCCCGCGCAATCCGCTGCTGGGCAGCAGCAAGTTCTCGGGCGGCAACCAGCAGAAGCTCGTGCTCGCGCGCGAGATCGGCCAGGCCCCGACCGTGCTGCTGGTCGGCCAGCCGACGCGCGGCGTCGACATCGGCGCGATCGAGTTCATCCACGCGCAACTGCGCGCGCTGCGCGACGCCGGCTGCGCGCTGCTCGTCGTCTCGAGCGAGCTCGACGAGATCCTCGCGCTCGCCGACCGCGTGCTCGTGATGAACTGCGGCCGCATCACCGGCGAGCTGCCGATCAACGAGTGCACCGAGGCGAAGGTCGGGCTGCTGATGGTCGAGACCGCCGAGACCGCAACGGCAGCCGAGAGGCAGGCGGCATGAGCGCATCAATGCCGCTGCCGCGCTGGGTCGACGTGCTGCTGTTGCCGCTCGTCAACCTCGCGATCGCGCTGCTCGCCGCAGCGGTCGTGGTCGCGGCGATCGGGCAGAGCCCGGCGCAGGTGCTGACGATGCTGGTGCGCGGCGCGTTCGGCACCGAGCGCGGCCTGTCGTACACGCTGTACTACACGACGACGTTCATCTTCACCGGCCTGGCGGTCGCGCTCGCGTCGCACGCCGGGCTGTTCAACATCGGCGCCGAGGGCCAGGCCACGCTCGGCGGCCTGGGCACCGGGCTGGTCGCGCTGGGGCTCGCGCCGGCGCTGCCGGCGTGGGCGGTGCTGCCGCTGATGCTGATCGGCGGCGCGCTGTTCGGCATGGTATGGGCGGCGGTGCCCGGCTACCTGCAGGCCTACCGCGGCAGCCACGTCGTGATCACGACGATCATGTTCAACTTTCTCGCCAGCACGCTGCTCGTCTACCTGCTCGTGAATCGGTTGAAGGCGCCGGGCAGCATGTCGGTCGAGAGCGTGGCGTTCGCACCGAGCGCGCACCTGCCGGCGGTGCACGAGGCGCTGGCGCGACTCGGCATCGAGTGGCCGTCGTCACCGCTGAACCTGAGCCTGCTGCTCGCGCTGCTCGCGGCCATCGGCGTGTGGCTGTTCCTGTGGCGCAGCCGCGCCGGCTACCGGCTGCGCGCGGTCGGCTCGAGCGAGGGCGCGGCCGCCTACGCGGGCATCCGGCCGAAGCGCCAGATCATCGTCGCGATGGCGCTGTCGGGCGCGCTCGCCGGCATGGTCGGCATGAACGAGATCGCCGGCGTCAACGGCAAGCTGCTGCTCGATTTCGTCGGTGGCGCCGGCTTCACCGGCATCGCGGTCGCGGTGATGGGGCGCAACCACCCCGTAGGCATCGTGCTCGCGAGCCTGCTGTTCGGCGCGCTGTTCCAGGGCGGCGCCGAGGTGTCATTCGAGGTGCCGGGCTTCAGCCGCGACATGGTCGTCACGCTGCAGGGCTTCATCGTGCTGTTCTCGGGCGCGATGGCGTATGTGATCGCACCGACGATCGGCAAGCTCGTCGAGCGCGTCGCGCGTTTGCGCACCGTGCCGGTGGCGGCGTCGGAGGCCTCGCATGGATGAGGCGCTGCTCGGCGCGCTGCTCGCCTCGACGCTGCGGGTCGCGACCCCGCTGATCCTGTGCGCGCTGGCCGGGCTGCTGGCCGAGCGCTCGGGCGTGGTCGACATCGGCCTCGAGGGCAAGATGCTGTTCGCCGCGTTCGCCGCGGCCGCCGGCGGCGCGGTGTTCGGCTCGACGCTCGTCGCGCTGCTGCTCGCGTGCGGTGTGGCGGTCGCGCTGTCGTGGCTGCACGGCTTCGCGTGCGTCAGCCACCGCGGCGACCAGGTCGTCTCGGGCATGGCGATCGACATCATCGCCGCCGGTCTGACCGTGGTGCTCGGGATCGCCTGGTTCCACCAGGGCGGGCAGACGCCGCCGGTGTCGGACGCGGTGCGGATTCACCCGCTGTGGCCGGGCGCGGCGGCAGCGTTCGCGGGCGTGCCGGTGATCGGCGGCTTTCTCGCGGCGACGCTCGGCGATGGGCTGCTCGGGCACAACGTGCTCGTGTACCTCGCGCTCGCGCTGGTCGGCGGCGTCTGGTGGCTGGTGTACCGCACACGCTTCGGGCTGCGGCTGCGCGCGGTCGGCGAGAACCCGCATATGGTCGACGCCGCCGGCGTCTCGGTGCTGCGCCTGCGCTACGCGGCGCTGACGCTGAACGGCGTGCTGTGCGGCATCGCCGGCGCCTACCTCGTGCTGGCGCAGAACGCGTCGTTCGCGCCGAACATGACGGCCGGCCGCGGCTTCATGGCGCTGGCCGCGCTGATCTTCGGCAACTGGCGGCCGCTGCCGGCGCTGCTCGCGTGCCTGCTGTTCGGCTTTCTCGACGCCGCGGCGATCAGACTCCAGGGCGTGCGCCTGCCGGGCATCGGCGAGGTGCCGGTGCAGGCGGTGCAGGCGCTGCCGTACCTGCTGACCGTGATCCTGCTGGCCGGCTTCATCGGCCGCACCCAGGTGCCGAAGGCGCTCGGCCTGCCCTATGTGAAAGAGCGCTGAACGCGCGTTCCCAACAATGATGCTCACACCGACCGAACGACAACGCTTGCTGGGCGCCGCGCGCGAGGCGCAGACGCACGCCTACGCGCGCTACTCGAACTTCGCCGTCGGCGCGGCGCTGCTCGACGACCAGGGCCGCATCCACGCCGGCTGCAACGTCGAGAACGCGGCGTACCCGCAAGGCGTGTGCGCCGAGGCCGGCGCGATCAGCGCGATGGTGCTGGCCGGCAGCACGCGCATCCGCGCGGTCGCGGTGGTCGGCAGCGGCGCCGCGCTCGTCACGCCGTGCGGCGGCTGCCGGCAGAAGCTGCGCGAGTTCGGCGCGGCCGACGTGCCGGTGCTGATCGGTGATGCCGATACGCTGCGCGCGACCTTCACGCTCGGCGCGCTGCTGCCCGAGAGCTTCGGCCCGGAGCACCTGGCGTGATGAGCACCGAGATCGCCGCCGTCAAGCAGCTGCTGCTGCGCGCACCGAACGCGCGGCCGCGCATCGCCGTCGTGCTCGGCTCGGGCTGGGGCGGCCTGACGGCGCAGGTGCGCGAGCCGCTGCGCATCCGCTACGACGAGCTCGAGGGCTTCCCGCGCGCCACGGTGCAGGGCCACTCGGGCGAGCTCTGGCTCGGCCGCATCGGCGCGCACGAGGTCGCGGTGATGAGCGGGCGCAAGCACGCCTACGAGACCGGCGACGTGAAGGGCATGCAGCTGCCGCTGACCGCGCTGCGCGCGCTCGGCTGCGAGGTGCTGGTGCAGACCAACGCGGCCGGCAGCCTGCGCGAGAGCATGGCGCCGGGCAGCCTGATGCTGCTGGCCGACCACATCAACCCGTCGCAGCGCTCGCCGCTGGTCGGCGCCGGCGGCTCGGAGCGCTTCGTCAGCATGCACGATGCCTACGACCCGGCGCTGCGCGCGACCGCGCAGGCGGTGGCCGAGCGCACCGGCGTGACGCTGCATGAGGGCGTCTACGTGTGGACGCTCGGCCCGCAGTTCGAGACGCCGGCGGAGATCCGGATGTTCCAGCACTGGGGCGCCGACGCCGTGGGCATGAGCACGGTGCCCGAGACGATCATCGCGCGCCACCTCGGGCTGCGCGTACTCGCGCTCTCGCTGATGACCAACATGGGTGCCGGCCTGTCGGGCGAATCGCTGAGCCATGCGCACACGCTGTCGCAGGCGCTGGCGACGAGCGACGAGGCCGGCGCGCTGCTCGCCGACATCATCGCGGCGATCGAACTGTGAGGCGACACGATGAGTGAGATGACTCCCGACGCGCTGCACGTCGCCGCGACGCGCGCGCTGGCCTGCCTCGACCTGACGAGCCTGAACGACGCCGACACCGAGGCCGATGTGGTGAAGCTGTGTGCGCGCGCGCAAGGCCCGCACGGCCCGGTCGCCGCGGTGTGCGTGTGGCCGCGCTTCGCGGCGCTGGCGCGGCGCGAGTTGCCGGCCGGCATCGCGGTCGCGGCGGTCGCGAACTTTCCAGACGGCAGCGCCGACAGCGCGCGCGCGGTGCGTGATGCACGCGCAATCGTCGACGCCGGTGCGCAGGAGGTCGACGTCGTGCTGCCGTTCGCGGCGCTGCAACGTGGCGACGAGCGCGCGGTGGCCGAGCTGCTTGCGGCGGTGCGCGCGGCGTGTTCGACACTCGTGCTCAAGGTGATCCTCGAGACCGGCGTGCTGGCCGACGAGGCGCTGATCGCGCGCGCCTCGCAACTGAGCCTAGCCGCCGGCGCCGACTTCCTCAAGACCAGCACCGGCAAGACGCCGGTCAGCGCGACGCCGGCCGCGGCGCGCACGATGCTCGCGGCGATCGCGGCCGACCCGCGCGGCGCGGCGCGCGTCGGCTTCAAGGCCTCGGGCGGCATCCGTACGGTGGCCGATGCGGCCGTCTACCTCGCGCTGTGCGAGCAGGCGCTCGGCGCCGACGCGCTGACGCCGCGCCGCTTTCGCATCGGCGCGAGCAGCCTGCTGAACGACATCGAAGCGGTGCTCGGCGGGCGCGCGGCGCCGCCCGCGGCGCCGGCCGGCGCCGTACCACCCCCACCGCCGGCCGGCACGTACTGAACCGTCTCATGCTCGCGCAGGAAGTCATCCGCCGCAAGCGCGACGGCCACGCGCTCGACCGCGCCGAGATCGACGCGTTCGTCGGCGGCCTCGTCGACGGCGGCTGGAGCGAGGCGCAGGCCGCCGCGATGGCGATGGCGATGTTCCTCAACGGCCTCGACGACGCCGAGACGGTGGCGCTGACGCACGCGATGACGCGCTCCGGCGACGTGCTCGAGTGGGCCGGCGCGAACCTGCCCGGCCCGGTGCTCGACAAGCACTCGACCGGCGGCGTCGGCGACAAGGTCAGCCTGGTGCTGGCGCCGATCGTCGCCGCCTGCGGTGGCTTCGTGCCGATGATCTCGGGTCGCGGCCTCGGCCACACCGGCGGCACGCTCGACAAGTTCGACAGCATCCCCGGCTACCGCACCGGCGCGAGCAACGACGAGCTGCGCCGCGCGCTGCGCGCGGCCGGCTGCGCGATCATCGGCCAGACTGCGGCACTCGCGCCGGCCGACCGGCGCTTGTACGCGATCCGCGACGTGACCGGCACGGTCGAGTCGGTGGCGCTGATCACCGCGAGCATCCTGTCGAAGAAGCTCGCGGCCGGCTTGCAGGGCCTGGTGATGGACGTGAAGGTCGGCAACGGCGCGTTCGCGGCCGAACTGCCGATGGCGCGCGCGCTCGCGCGCTCGCTGGTGCGCGTGGCCGGCGGCGCCGGGCTGCCGACGCGCGCCTGGCTGACCGACATGAACCAGGTGCTCGGCGACGCCTGCGGCAACGCGCCCGAGATGCTCGAGGCGATCGCGTTCCTGCAGGGCACGCGGCGGGAGCCGCGCCTGCTCGAGGTGACGCGCGCACTCAGCGCCGAGCTGCTGCTGATCGGCGGCCTGCGCGCCACGCGCGACGCGGCGCTCGCGCAGGTCGACGCCGTGCTCGCCGATGGCCGCGCGCTCGAGCGCTTCGCGCGGATGGTCGCGGCGCTCGGCGGGCCGGCCGATTTCGTCGAGCGCCCGCAACACTACCTCGCCGCGGCGCCGGTGCAGCGCGCGCTGCGCGCGCCGCGTGCCGGCTGGGTTGCGGCGCATGCGACGCGCGAGATCGGCCTGG
>DATMIN010000313.1:0-4027 GCA_035554275.1 Burkholderiaceae bacterium | reverse complement strand
AATCAGGTGCTGATCCCGTCAATGAACCTGCTGGGCTTTGTCAGGCCGTTCGCGGTGCTGAGCGTGCTGACGCCGCTGCTCGGTCTGGGGCTGGCCTGGGCGCTGTGCCACCAGTTCCAGTCGCGGGCCGAATATTGGTTGCTCGGCCTGTTGGCCGGTCAGGCCATCGGGGTCGTGCTGGCGCTGGCGGTGTATCGGCGGCTCTGGCCGGAAAGGCCGGATCCGCGTCGCACGGCGACACGCCCCACGGCCGAGATGGTGCGCCGCCTGTTCGCCTATGCCTGGCCGATCTCGGTGGCGGTCGTGTTGGGCTGGTCGCAGAACCAGGGTTACCGGTTCGTAATGGAGAACCAGATTGGCCTGACGAGCCTGGGCATGTTCGTGGCCGCCTACGGCATCGCGCTCGGCATCATGTCGGCGGTCGAGTCGCTGCTGGCCAGCCTGCTGCAGCCGGCGTTCTACCGCAGCCTGAACACGCCTGGTACGTCGTCGACCCGAGCCTGGAACGACTACGCGGCGGTCACGCTGCCGATCCTGGTGCTGACCGCCGGCACGCTCGTCGCGGCGGCGCCCGAGGCGGTGCGCATCTTCCTCGCCCCGGCGTACTGGGACACCGCGGAGTACCTGCGCTGGGCTGCGGCCATCGAGCTGATCCGCACCGCGGCGAACGTCTATGGCCTGGCCATGCATGCCGAGATGGACACGCGCCGCCTGATCCTGCCGAGCCTGCTCGGCGCCGTGCTCTCGGTCGGGTTCCTCACGGTGGCGACGCGGGCGTGGGGCCTGGCCGGCGTGGGCCCGTCGCTGGCGCTCGCCGGTGTGCTCTACCTGGTCAGCTACCACGTGGCTGCGCGCAGGCTGTCCGGTGTCACCGCGCCGCACCGTCGGGTGCTGCTTTCCGTGGCCGGCGCGCTGCTGGCCTTCGGGCTGGTCTCCGTCGTCAGGCTGTGGGACGCCGCGCCGAATGCCTGGGTGGCAACCGCGTGGCGTGCCGCCCCGGCGGCGCTGGTCTACATCGTGTTCGCCGTGCTGCTGGTTCGCCGGCACGTGCCGGACCGGCCCGAAATCGCGCGATGAACCACGAGCCTCAGCTGCACGCCAATCACGCACCGACCGTGAGCATCTGCGTGCCGACATACCAGGCGCAGGCCACGCTCGAGGCAACTCTGCGATCCGTGCTCGCGCAGACCTATCCGGCATTGGACATCCTCATCGTCGACAATGCGTCGACCGACGGCACCGTCGAGCTGGCGCGACGCGTGTGCGCCGGCGATGCGCGCGTGCGGCTGATCCAGAACCCGGTGAATGTCGGCGGCGAGGGCAACTTCCGGCGCTGCGTCGAGTTCGCGACCGGCGATTTGATCGCTGTCTTCCACGCCGACGATCTGTACGACCCGCGCATCGTCGAGAAGCAGGTGTCGTTCCTGGTCAATCATCCGCAGGCCGCCGCGGTGTTTACCGAGGCGACACTCATCGATGCGAACGATGGCAGGCTGGGCGAACGGCGCACACCGGCGCGACTCGTCGCGCAGCAGGTCAACGGCTGCTACACGTTCTGGCCGGTGTTCCGCGCCATCCTTCGCCACCACAATTTCCTGATGACGCCGTCGGTGATGGCGCGCCGCGAGGTTTACCGGTCGCTGCGACTGTTCGACGCGGCGCGCTTCGGATCGAGCGCCGACCTCGACGTCTGGCTGCAGATCCTGTCGCAGGCGCCCGCGGGCATTCTGAGGGAGTGCCTGATGGGATATCGCATCTCGCCCGAGCAGGGCTCGACTGCGCTGATACGCCAGCGCACCGACCGCGCCGACTTCTTCAAAGTCATCGACACGTGGATGGCCGATCCCGCCGTGGCCGCCGCCATCACGGCTTCCGACCGGCGCAACTACGCGTGGCTGGACAAGGCCAATCGCGTCGCCCGGGCCATCGCGATGGCCGAACGCGATCCGCGGGCGGATCTGGAGCCTCTGCTAGGCGCGCTGTATTCGCCGTCGGAGGTGGCGCGCGCGCTACTGCAACGCCCGCGCGCAGCGGTGTGCGCGCTGCTGGCGATGCTGCTGCGTGGCGGCGCCCGGCGCGGCACGGCACCGTCGCGGCGGCCGCTCATCACCCGCCTGCGCGGGCTCGCCAAAATCTGACCCATGTCCCGAAGCATCTACATCGATCCCTCCTACCCGGAGTTCGGCCAGGATCGCCTCTTCAGCCTCGACGACCCGGTGCTCAACCGCGACGACCAGCTGCTGCCGTTCCACCGCCTGCGCACCGGGCTGTTGGCCGCGGGGCACCGCATCCACACCGCCGACCGCCTTTTCGAGGGCGAGCCCGAAAGCCGCGACCGTGCCGAGTACTACTCGCTCGGCGTACTGCGCGACTACGGATCGGACGCGTTCCGTGGTGTCGCGCTGAAGGCCTTCGTGATCATGGAGCCGACGGTCGTCGCTCCCGATCTCTATGCGGCGCTGCCGAAGTTGACGCGGCGTTTCGAGCGCGTCTACCTGCACAATACGCGCGGCGACGGCTACTCGCTGGTCGACGTCGACGCCTCGCGGCTGCGACGCCTGTACTGGCCAATGCCCTTCGCTGACGTGTTGCCAGCCTGGGGGAACCCCCTGCCGCGCCAGCCCAGGCTGGTGCTGATCAACGGCAAGCACCTGCCGCGCGGGCGGCCCGGGGAACTCTATGGCACCCGCATCGACGCGATGCTCGCACTCGGCGAACAAGGGCACCTGGACCTCTTCGGCAGGGGCTGGGACCGCTGGCGCGACAAGCGCTGGCTGCTGCGTCCCGGCTACTGGTCGATGCGCCGGCGCATCGCGTCGATCTACAAGGGTGCGTGCGAATCGAAGTACGAGGTACTGAGCCGCTACGCGTTCTGCCTGTGCTTCGAGAACATGACGATGGACGGCTACATTTCCGAGAAGATCCTCGACTGCTTTCTCGCCGGCACGGTGCCGGTGTACCTCGGCGCGCCCAACATCCGCGAATTCGTCCCCGCCGACGCCTTCGTCGACGCGCGCCGCTTCGGCTCCTGGGAAGCGCTGTGGCAGCACGTGTCGGCGCTGGCGCCGGCGCAAGTCGAGCGCATGCGCGAGGCCGGCGCGGCCTTCGTGCGCAGCGCAGCGGCACGCCCATTTTTCACGTCGATCAACGACGTGATCTCGGGCCGCGACCCGGCGCCATGAAGATCGCGCTGATCAACACCCTGTACCCGCCGCTCTCGGTCGGCGGGGCCGAGCGGGTGGTCCAATCGCTGGCCCGCGGGCTGGTCGACGGCGGCGACTCGGTCACCGTGCTGACGCTGGCAAGCGATCGCCAGACCGCCGTGGAGCAGGCCGAGGGCGTGGACATCGTCCGCCTGCCGTTGCAGAACCTGTACTGGCCGTTCGGCGCCCAGGCGAGCGCGCCGGCCCGGCTGCTCTGGCACGCCGTCGACAGCCACAACCTAGCGGCAGCCCGCGCGCTGGAGAACCAGTTGCGCCGGCTGCGGCCGGACCTGGTCCACACCCACAACCTGGCCGGCTTCTCCAGCTTGGCCTGGCGCGCGGCGAAGGCGCTGGGTCTGCCGCTCGTGCACACGCTGCACGACTACTACCTGCTGTGCCCGCGGTCGACGATGCGTCGGGGCAAGATCAACTGCGCATCGCCGTGCGCGAGCTGCAACGTGTTCGGCACCGCCAGGCGCGCGAAGGCCCCGCTCGTCGACAGCGTCGTCGGGGTCAGCGACTTCATTCTGCGCCGCCACGAGTCGCTCGGCGTGTTCCCGGCCCACGCCGCACGCCGGGTGATCCACAACGGCCTGACGCACGCCACGCCGCCCGCGGCGCCAATGCGTCCGCAGCGCCCATGCGCTGATGTGCTGCGCCTGGGCTACCTCGGACGGATCGAGGCGGCCAAGGGCATCGAATACCTGCTTCGCGCGACGAGCGAGCTGGCCCCGGGGTCCTGGCAACTGCGCATCGCCGGCAAAGGCGACGCGGCGTACGCGGCCGGCCTGAAGGCAGCCTACCCGTCCGAAGCCATCACCTAC
>DATMIN010000312.1:0-2310 GCA_035554275.1 Burkholderiaceae bacterium | reverse complement strand
GCGGGGCTCGATCGAGCACGCCAGCGTCGGGTTCGAGGCGCGCCGGCCTGCTCGCGGGTGTCAGGGGACGTTGAAGAGTTGCCCTGAGACGCTGAAGTCACCTAGCGCCGAGCCCGTTGTCAGCGGCCGGGCCGTGAACTGAACGACGGTGCCTGGATCGGCGTAGATGCGCACGTTGTGAGTACCGGAATACTGCATTCGGCTGAAGAAATTCAGGCCGTCCTGGCCGAGCTTCAGGCGATGGATGGCCACGACACCGCCTACGCTGGTGCTGAAAGAGGCTTCGCCAACCAGAGTCGGCGGCGTTTGTACTTCGACCGTCACGGTCTCAATGAGAAGCCGCTTCCCCGCCGGCACGGTGAACTGGCTTTCCGGTGCCGGGGGGCCGCTGGCGAAGAACAACCGTTGCTGAAACGGCTGTACGGCCTGAGCGACCGGCGTGTTGACCACCGTGACCGGCACGGCATTCGCCGGAGCATTGATTACCTTGACATCGAACGGCGGTGGTCCCGCCTGCGCCAGGACCGACTGCGCCATCAAAGCGCCGACGAACGCGACGGACCGCCCCCAGCCGTAAGAAGAACTGCTCATGTCGCTCTCCCAGGTTGTGTCGCCATAGAGCCGGCCGTCAGAATTGGCGCCCTGGGCCCCATGACCGCAGCAGTGTGCGCCCGCGAAACTGATGCGGCATCGGTGCGCTTAGGGATTGTCCGGACTGCGGACCCTTTGGCTCGCCACGGGTTCTGGTCCACACTGCCTTTGCAACCAGGGGAGACTGGAGATGAAGACCTCGTTTCGTGCCGCGCTGCGCGCGCTGTTGCCCATCCTGGCCCTGCTGGGCCCAGGGTCCGAGGCGGTTGCCAACACGCTGACTCAGAACGTCTCCTGGACGATCGACCGGGCCGGCACCGCGACCAAGTACCGCGTCGTGGCCTACGGCGATTCGATCTACGCCGGCTACAACGGCTCCGTCTTCACCGCGGCCAAGTATTCGGCGCCGACGGTCGATGCCGAGTACCTCTCCGCGCAGTGGAACGCCGACATCGAGAGCATCCGGCGCGCCAAGTCCGGTGCGGTCGCCTCGGACATCTACAACAACAAGATCGTGGCCGAGAAGTCGTACATGCAGGCCAGTTCCACCCGCGTGGTCACCTTCGAGATGTGCGGCAACGACGGGCTGCAGGCGCGCTCGAGCTTCAAGAGCCAGACCGGCACCTGCAACTACGCCGGGATGGACGCGGCGGTGAACAGCTGCAAGACCTATGTCGCGGCCGCGATGGACTTCATCAACGCCAACGCCTATGCCGGAACCAAGGTCAAGATCATCTCGAACCTGCACTACCCGGGCTATGCCACCGACAACGTGCAGAGTTCGTGCAAGGAGGCTTCGACCGGCGCGACGATCAACCTGCAGACCACCTTCCTGCCCAGGCTCGCCGTGATGAACTACTGGATGTGCGAGTACGCGCGCCAAAAGGGCTTCCAGTGCGCGGACAACTTCGCCCAGTACATGGGTGCGGACTACGACAGCAACGGCGACGGGCAGATCGACTCCGACGCGCTGCGCTACGTCGCCGGCGAGAGCGAATCGAGCTACGTGACCCGCATCACGTCGACGCTGCGCTCGACGCTGCGAGACGCCAATGCGCACTTCGTGTCGTCGAGCAGCAGCTACGACTACATCCAGTCCGACGACACCCATCCGACCTACACCGGCGGCACCGTCAACGCCGGATTGTTCGGTGGCACGACCGGCAGCGGCGCCGCGCGCTACACCTCGTTCACGGATGGCAAGAGCCCGATCTGGAACAAGTTCGGCCACGAGCGCACGGGCTGGGCGGTGTCGACCTTCAACCCGCTGGCTCCCTGACGCGCGGCAGGATTTTCCGATGCATGGGCCGCGTCGTTCTGGCCCCACGCCGACCGATCCGGGCGCCGCAAGTCGGAGCTGGCGGCCGACGCTCGGCTACCTCGCTGCAGCGCTCGGGATCGCCGCCGCCGGCCTCGGCTATTGGTTGATGTCGCCCGCCACGCCTGAGCCGCCCACCGCCAACAACGCCGCAGCCCCGGCAAGCTTGCCGATCGCGGCGAGCGGCCCGATTCCTGCCGCGTCGGTGCAGACGGCGGCCGCGACCAGCAGCCCGGCTTCCGCCGCGCCGCCGCCTGCGACCGTGCAGCAGGTGTCACGCACGCGCGAGCCGAACGGCGATTTGACGCCGGACCTCTCGGCCTTCGTCAACCAGGGCGAGCGGCCGACGATGGCCGAGGTGATCGAGCGCATGCACCAGGCCGGCGTTCGCACCGGCCTCG
>DATMIN010000311.1:0-6222 GCA_035554275.1 Burkholderiaceae bacterium | reverse complement strand
CCGGCGGTGCCCGGCAGCCCGCAGTTGGCCATCGCGAACAGCAGCGCGAACGCGGCGAATTTCGGCATCGTGTTGGCCACCCCGCCGTAGGCCGCGATCTCGCGCGAATGCACCCGGTCGTAGAGCACGCCGATGCACAGGAACATCGCGCCCGAGACGAAGCCGTGCGAGACCATCTGCACGATCCCGCCCGACATGCCGAGCTCGTTGAAGATGAAGAAGCCGAGCGTCACGAAGCCCATGTGCGCGATCGACGAATACGCGACGAGCTTCTTCATGTCGTGCTGCACGAGAGCCACGAAGCCGATGTAGACCACCGCGATCAGCGACAGCGCGATCATGAAGCCGGCCCACTTGTGCGACGCGTCGGGCGTGATCGGCAGCGAGAAGCGCAGGAAGCCGTAGCAGCCGAGCTTCAGCATGATCGCGGCCAGCACCACCGAGCCACCGGTCGGCGCCTCGACGTGCGCGTCGGGCAGCCAGGTGTGCACCGGCCACATCGGCACCTTGACCGCGAACGCGAGCAGGAACGCGAAGAACAGGTAGCTCTGCGGCCCGATCGCCAGCGGCAGCCGATGCCACGCCTGGATGTCGAAGCTGCCGCCCGAGGTGTAGTACAGGTAGATCAGCGCGACCAGCATCAACAGCGAGCCGGCCAGCGTGTACAGGAAGAACTTGAACGCCGCGTAGACGCGCCGCGGCCCGCCCCACACGCCGATGATCAGGTACATCGGGATCAGCGTGGCCTCGAAGAACACATAGAACAGCAGCCCGTCGAGCGCGGCGAACACGCCGACCATCAGGCCCGACAGGATCAGGAACGCGCCCATGTACTGGTTGACGCGCTCGGTGATCACCTGCCACGCAGCGATCACGACGATCACGGTGATGAACGCCGTCAGCGGCACGAACCACATCGACAGGCCGTCGACGCCGACGTGGTAATGCACGTTGAAGCGATCGATCCAATCGAACTGCTCCTCGAACTGCATCGCCGCGCTGCCGGCATCGAAGCCGCCGACGACCGGCAGCGTCACCGCCAGGCTCGCCAGCGACGCCGCGAGCGCGAGCCAGCGCACGGTGGGCGCGTCGCGCCCGACCGCGAGCAGCGTCACGCCCGAGACGATCGGCAGCCAGATCGCGAGACTCAACCAACCCATGTGCCACCCATCTTGTTGTTCTGCGCGCGCATTCTCAGCGCGCCGCGGTGCCGGCGAGGTACGGCCACAGCTGCCACGTCATCAGGCCGATCACGCCGACGATCATCACCAGCGCGTAGAAGTAGAGGTAGCCGCTCTGCAGCCGGCGGCCGATCGCGGCGATCGCGCCGACCTCGCGCGCGGTGCCGTTGATCAGGAAGGCGTCGATGAAGCCCTCGTCGCCGCCCTTCCACAGGCCGCGGCCGGTGGCGCGCGCCATGCGCGCGAGCACGTGCTCGTTGAACCAGTCGAAGTAATACTTGTTATCGAGCAGCCGGTAGACGAAGCCGAAGCGCGCCTGGATCGCCGCCGGGATGCCCGGCTTGACCAGGTAGAACACGTAGGCCGTGACGACGCCCGCCAGCGCCAGCCAGAACACCGGCGAACTCAGCGCGTGCGCGGCCATCACGGCGGGGCCGTGGAAAGCTTCGGCCAGCTCCTTCATCGCCTCATGGTGCTCGGCATCGATGACGATCGCGCCCTTGAAGAAGTCGCCGAACAGCATCGGGCCGATCGTCAGGTAGCCGATGACCACCGACGGAATCGCCAGCGCGACCAGCGGCACCCAGACGACCCACGGCGACTCGTGCGGCACGTGCACGTGCACGTGGCTATGCTCGTCGGCGTGGTCGTGCTCGCCCGGGAAGGGCTTGTGCCGGAAGCGCTCCTCGCCATGGAAGACCAGGAAGTACATCCGGAACGAATAGAACGCCGTGACGAACACGCCGATCATCACCGCGCCATAGGCGAAGCCCGAGCCCCACAGGTGGCTCTCGTGGACCGCCTCGATGATGCTGTCCTTCGAGTAGAAACCGGCGAAGAACGGTGTGCCGATCAGCGCCAGCGAGCCGATCAGCGAGGTGATCCAGGTGATCGGCATGTACTTGCGCAGGCCGCCCATGTTGCGGATGTCCTGGTCGTGGTGCATGCCGATGATCACGCTGCCGGCGCCGAGGAACAGCAGCGCCTTGAAGAACGCGTGCGTCATCAGGTGGAACACCGCGACCGAGTACGCCGAGGCGCCGAGCGCCACCGTCATGTAGCCGAGCTGGCTCAGCGTGGAATACGCGACGACGCGCTTGATGTCGTTCTGGATCACGCCGAGGAAGCCCATGAACAGCGCCGTGACCGCGCCGATGAACATCACGAACGCGAGCGCGGTGTCGGACAGCTCGAACAGCGGCGACATCCGCGCGACCATGAAGATGCCGGCCGTCACCATCGTCGCGGCGTGGATCAGCGCCGAGATCGGCGTCGGGCCCTCCATCGAATCGGGCAGCCACACGTGCAGCGGAAACTGAGCGCTCTTGCCCATCGCGCCGATGAACAGGCAGATGCAGATCACGGTGATCAGCATCCAGCTCGTGCCGGGCAAGCCGAGCTTCGCGAGCGCCGTGCCTTGCGCGAACGCCTCGCCGTAGTTCAGCGTGTTGCCGAAGGCCACGATCAGCCCGATGCCGAGGATGAAGCCGAAGTCGCCGACGCGGTTGACGAGGAACGCCTTCAGGTTCGCGAAGATCGCGGTCGGCTTGGTGAACCAGAAGCCGATCAGCAGGTACGACACCAGGCCCACCGCCTCCCAGCCGAAGAACAGCTGCAGGAAGTTGTTGCTCATCACGAGCATCAGCATCGAGAACGTGAAGAGGGAGATGTAGCTGAAGAAGCGCTGGTAGCCCGGGTCGTCGGCCATGTAGCCGATCGTGTAGACGTGCACCATCAGCGAGACGAAGGTGACGACGCACATCATCATCGCGGTCAGGCCGTCGACGAGGAAGCCGATCTCCATCTTCAGCGGCCCCAGGCGCATCCACTCGTACACCGTGGCCTCGTAGCGCGCGCCCTCGGTGACGACGAGCTGCAGCACGTAGACCGAGATCACGAACGAGATCGCCACGCCGATGCACGTGATCCAGTGCGCGCCGGCGCGGCCGATCGCCTTGCCGAACAGGCCGGCCGCGACCGCGCCGACCAGCGGCGCGAGCGGCACCACGAGCAGCAGGTTCTGTGAAAGCGCCATGCCCGGTCAGCCCTTGAGTGCGTCGAGCTCGTCGACGTTGATCGTCGCGCGGTTGCGGAACAGCACGACCAGGATCGCCAGGCCGATCGCCGATTCGGCCGCCGCGACGGTGAGAATGAAGAACACGAACACCTGACCCGCCATGTCGCCGAGGTAGTAGGAGAACGCGACGAAGTTGAGGTTGACCGCGAGCAACATCAGCTCGATCGCCATCAGCAGCACGATCAGGTTCTTGCGGTTCAGGAAGATGCCGATCACCGACAGCGCGAACAGGATCGCGCCGAGCGCGAGGTAGTGGCCGAGCGTGAGCGTGCCGATCATGGCTTGTCTCCGGGCGCGGCGGCGGCCGGCGCGGGCGGCGGTGGCGGCGGCTCGACCTCGGGCTTCATCTTGACGATGCGCACCCGGTCGGCGGCGCGCACGCGCACCTGCTGCGACGGGTCCTGGTATTTCGAATCCTTGCGCCGGCGCAAGGTCAGCGCGATCGCCGCGATGATCGCAACGAGCAGCAGCACCGCCGCGATCTGCAGCGGGTACAGGTAGTGGGTGTAGACCTCGATGCCGAGCATCTTGGTGTTGCCGAGCTTGAGCGCCGCGGCGTCGGCCACCGGCGCGTCGCTGAGGCGAAAGCCCGGCAGCAGCACCGCGGCCATCTCGAGCGCGATCACCACGCCGACCAGCGCGGCCGCGGGGAAGTGCGCCCAGAAGCCCTCGCGCAGCGCCTCGGAGCCGACGTCGAGCATCATCACGACGAACAGGAACAGCACCATCACCGCGCCGACGTAGACGAGCACCAGCGCGATCGCCAGGAACTCGGCGCGCAGCAGCATCCATACGCAGGCCGCGTTGAAGAACGCGAGCACGAGGAACAGCGCGGCCGCGACCGGGCTGCGCGCGGTGATCACGCGGAACGCGGCGAACAGCAGCACGGCCGAAAAGACGTAGAAGAGCGCGGTGTTGAGTTCCATGTTGTTCTTTGCACGAATCCCGCGCCGCCCGCTCGGCGCGGGTGGCCGGATCGCCGCTGGCCGGCGTCAGCGGTACTTCGCGTCCGCCTCCCTGGCCTTGGCGATCTCGGGCTCGAAGCGGTCGCCCACCGCGAGCAGCATGTCCTTGGTGAAATACAGGTCGCCGCGCTTCTCGCCGTGGTACTCGAAGATGTGGGTTTCGACGATCGAGTCGACCGGGCAGCTCTCTTCGCAGAAGCCGCAGAAGATGCACTTGGTCAGGTCGATGTCGTAGCGGGTGGTGCGGCGCGAGCCGTCGTCGCGCACCTCGCTCTCGATCGTGATCGCCAGCGCCGGGCACACCGCCTCGCACAGCTTGCAGGCGATGCAGCGCTCTTCGCCGTTCTCGTAGCGGCGCAGCGCGTGCAGGCCGCGAAAGCGCGGGCTGAGCGGCGTCTTCTCTTCCGGGAACTGGACGGTGATCGACGGCGACAGGAAGTGCCGGCCGGTCAGGGCCAGCCCCTTGAGCAGCTCGGTGAGCATCAGGCTCCCGAACAGCTCCTTGATCGATGCGACGGCGGACATGGTGTGTGGCTCTCTTTGCAGCGTCAGCGCCAGATGCTCAGCGGCGACTGGATCCACAGGCCGACCACCACGAGCCAGACCAGCGTCACCGGGATGAAGATCTTCCAGCCCAGACGCATGATCTGGTCGTAGCGGAAGCGCGGGAACGTGGCGCGCACCCACAGGAACACGGTGACCACGCAGAAGGTCTTGGCGAACAGCCAGAACCAGTTCCAGAACCACGCGGTGCTGCGGATCCATTCCGGCGTGTCCATGCCGATCAGCGCGAACGACACCGGCGCGTACCAGCCGCCGAGGAACATGACGACGGCGATCGCCGAGATCAGGATCATGTTCGCGTACTCGGCGAGGAAGAACATCGCGAACGCCATGCCCGAGTACTCGACCATGTGGCCGGCGACGATCTCGCTCTCGCCCTCGACCACATCGAACGGGTGCCGGTTGGTTTCGGCCAGCCCCGAGATGAAGTAGACGACGGCGATCGGCAGCAGCGGCAGCCAGTTCCACGACAGGAACGGGAACCAGCGCAGGAAGGGCAGACCGTGATCGGCCAGCACGCTCTTGCCCTGACCGAGCACGATCTCGGTCATGTTCAGGCTGCCGGTCACCATCAGCACCACGACCAGGCAGAAGCCGATCGCGATCTCGTAGCTGACCATCTGCGCCGAGGCGCGCAGCGCGCCGAGGAACGCGTACTTCGAGTTCGAGGCCCAGCCGGCGATGATCACGCCGTAGACCTCGACCGAGGTCACCGCCATCAGCAGCAGCAGCCCGGCGTTGACGTTGGCGAGTGCCGCGTCGGGCCCGAACGGCATCACGACCCAGGCGGCGAGCGCCGGCATGATCGTCATCACCGGGCCGAGGAAGAACAGGCCCTTGTTGGCCGCCGTCGGGACGATGATCTCCTTGAAGATCAGCTTCACCGCGTCGGCGATCGGCTGCAGCAGGCCGAGCGGGCCGACCCGGTTCGGGCCGGGGCGGATCTGGCTCCAGCCGATGGCCTTGCGCTCCCAGAGCGTCAGGTAGGCGACGCAGAGCAACAGCGGCACGAGCAAGGCGACGATGCGCGTGACCGCCCAGATCGTCGGCCAGGCGGCGCCGAAGGTTGACGCGCCGAAGGTGGTGATCGAATCGATCATCGACGCCGTGCCTTCAGACCGTGCTCGCGGCGATGGCGCCGGCGTCTTGCGCGACCGGCTCGACCGTCAGGTCGAGACGCCCGAACATCGGGCCGAGCGCAGCGGTCAGCGGATGCGCGGCGGGAACGCGAAGCACGCTGGACGCCAACGACGGATCGATGCGCGCCGGCAGCAGCACCGAGCCGGCGCCATGCGAGACGCGAACCATCGTGCCGTCGACGATGCCGCGCTCGGCGGCAAGCTCGCTCGGCACGCCGACGACCGGCGGCCGGGCGTCGGCGGTCATCTGCAGCGCGCTGGCGCGGCGGACGATCGCGTCGCTGGCGTAGATCGGA
>DATMIN010000310.1:0-2748 GCA_035554275.1 Burkholderiaceae bacterium | reverse complement strand
ATCACGGTCTGGAGCAGGCGCACGTCGGACTCGCCGAACGCGTGCTCGCGGTCGTAGTCCTCGAGGCCGACGGCGCCGATCACCCGGCTGCGCCCGATGATCGGCACGTGGGCGAGCGACTTCGACAGGCGGGTGCCCGGTATCGCGTGGATCCCGCCGGCGAGCATCTCGGCGGTCGTGTTGAAGATGCGCGGGCGCCGCGTGTCGATCAGCCGGTGCGTGGCCGCGCTGGCGGAGGACATCGGTATCACCACCGGCGGCAGGCGCTCGCCGCGCTCGAGGTCGTACAGGACGCGCTGCTGCGAGCCGTCGGCGTCGAACCAGCGGATGCTGATGTCGTTGACGCGCATCACCTCGCGCAACTTGCCGCCGACCAGATCGACGATGCCCTGGAAGTCGAGCGAGCCGGCGATGCCTTCCTGCACGCTGTTGATCAGGGCCAGCTCGGCGTTGCGCTGCCGCTCGGCCTCGAAACTCTGCGCGTTTCGCAACGCCAGGCTGAGGCTGGCGGCGATCGTGCCGATCAGCTTCACGTCGGCATCGTCGAAGGCGTGCGCGGGCTGCTTGCCGATCACGATCGTGCCGATGGCCTCCTCGCCGATCAGCAGCGGCGCATAGACGAACGATTCGTCCGGCGTGCCGCCGCCGAGCTGCTGCACGGCGATGCCGGCCTGTGCGAAGAACGCGTCCAGCTCGGCGCCGGTGTCGAATCGCAGCGCCTGACGGTGGCGCATCACGTAGCCGCTGATGCCGCGCTGCGAGCCCTGCAACTGCGGCGGCTGCGAGAAACGCTCGCCGTGGTCGATGATGAACGGATAGCTGACCACGTCGCGCTCGCGGTCGAGCAGGTCGATGCGCATGGCATCGGCACTGAACACCTCGACGAGCCGCGTGCCGACGAGGTCGATCACGGCCTGCAGGTCGAGGTTCGCGGCCAGGCCCTGCTGGATGCTGTTGATCACCGCCAGCTCGGCGTTGCGCTGCTCGGTCTCCTTCAGCAGGCGCTGCGTCTCGTCGAACAGGCGGGCGTTCTCGAGCGCCACCGCCATGCTGCCGGCCAGCGTCTGCAGCAGCCGCACGTCGGCTTCGCCGAACGCGTGCTCGCGCGCCATGTCGGAAAGCCCGATCATCCCGCGCACCACGCTGCCGACGAACATCGGCACGAGCAGGATCGACTTCTCGATCTCCTGCGAGCCTTCCATCGTGAAGCTGCCGTAGCGGTGGACTTCCTGGTCGACGTTCTCGTTGATCAGCAGCGTCTGGCCGGTGCGCAGCACGTGCGGGCCGAAGCCGCCGGCGGTCTCGGGCACGGCGTAGGGCGGCAGGAAGATGCGCGCGCCGTTCTCGAATGCATACGGAAAGAACATCGTCCGCGTGGCCGGGTCGAAGATGCGGATGGCGATGTCCTGACCGTTGAAGATCTCGCGGATCTTGTCGCCGACCGCGTCGTAGATGCCCTGGATGCTCAGCTCGGCGGCCAGGGCCGACTGCACGCTGTTGATCACCGCCAGCTCGGCGGCGCGCTGCTCGCTCTGCTTGAACAGGCGCTGGGTCTCGTCGAACAGCCGCGCGTTCTCGAGCGCGACGCTCATGCTCGCGGCCAGCGTCTCGAGCAGGCGCACGTCGTCGGCGCTGAACGCGTGCTCGCGCTCCATGTCGTTGAGGCAGAGCATGCCGAAGACCTCGCCGGAAACGATCAACGGCACGAGCAGCAGCGCCTTCGGCGTGCTGGCGCCGAAGATGGTTCCTACGCTGCCCAGGCGCGCCGCGGCCTCGGCGATGTTCTCGTTCACGAGCAGCGTGCGGCGGGTGCGGATCACCTCGGCGCCGAAGCCGCGCTCGGTGAGCGGCATCGGCTCGGGATGGACGCGCCGGCCGCTGTGGATCGCGTAGGGAAAGACGAACCGCTTGGCGGCGCGGTCGACGATGCGGATGCCTTCCATCGAGCGCGGGAACACCTCGCGCAGCTTGTCGCCGACGGCGTCGTACACGCCCTGGATGTCGAGCTCGCCGGCGAGCGCCTGCTGCACCGCGTTGATGATCGCTAGTTCCGCGGCGCGCTGGCGCTCGGCCTCGTAGCTCTTGGCGTTGAGGAGCGCCACGCCCATGCTGGTGGCGATGGTGGACACCAGTCGCACGTCGTCCTGATCGAAGGCGTTCTCGCGCTCGTGGTCGCTCAGCGAGATCGCACCCAGCATGCGGCTGCCCGCCACGATGGGCACAAACAGCACACTGAGCTCGGCGTCCGTGCCCGGCGTGGTGGTCACTCCCATCGCTTGCTGTTCCGCCGGCGAGTTCAGCAGCCAGACCCGACGCTCGCGCAGGAAGCGGGCCACCGGGCCGTCGGGGCCGACGCGGCGCGGCGGCAAGTGCAGCCGCACGCCATGCTCGTAGACGTAGAGAAAAGCGAGGGTGTCGGAGGCTTCGTCCCACCAGCGCACACTCATGTCGCCGCTGTCGAACACTTCGCGCAGCTTGTCGCCGACGACGTCGACGATGGCCTGGAAATCGAGCGCCGCGCCGACCGACTGCTGGATGCTGTTGATGACCGCCAGCTCGGCATTGCGTTGCTCGGTCTCCTTCAGCAGGCGCTGCGTCTCGTCGAACAGCCGCGCGTTCTCGAGCGCGACGCCCATCGCCGATGCGACCGTCTGCAGCAGTCGCACCTCGGCTTCGCCGAAGGCGTTCTCGCGCACGTAGTTGTCGCTGTCGAGGATGCCGAGCGCGCGCTCGCCGGCGACGATGGGC
>DATMIN010000309.1:0-4952 GCA_035554275.1 Burkholderiaceae bacterium | reverse complement strand
CAGCGCGGCGATCGACGAGACGTTGACGATGCGGCCCCAGCGCGTGCGGATCATCGGCAGCGTCAGCGGTTGCGTCACGTTGAAGAAGCCGTCGACCGAGCTCGCGATCACGCCGTCCCACTGCGCGTCGCGCAGCGCCGGGAATGCGGCGTCGGCGTGCGTGCCGGCGTTGTTGACGAGCACCTGGACGGGGCCGGCCGCGAGCAGCCCCGCGCAGGCCGCGCGCGTCGCGGTGCGGTCGGTCACGTCGAACGCGATCGCCTCGGCGCTGCCGCCGCCGGCCGTGATCTCGTCGGCGAGCGAGCGCGCGGTTTCGAGGCGCGTGTTCGCGTGCGCGATCAGGTGGAAGCCGTCGCGCGCGAGGCGGCGTGCGATCGCGCCGCCGAGGCCGCCGCTCGCGCCGGTGACGAGGGCGCGGCGCTTCGTCGCGGGTGGGTTGCTCATGCGGCGAGCGCAGCGTTGAGCACGACCGCCGCGCGGCCCGCGGCGAGCAGGCGTTCGCCGTGGTGCACGGTGAACCCGTAAAGGATCTGGCGCGCATCGCCGGCCTGCCGCGTGGCCTCGATGCGCAGCTCGTCGGGCGCGCGTTCGGGCAGCCGCAGATCGTCGAGCCGCAGCACGTTCAACTGCACGCCGCGCGCGCTCGCGAGGACGCCCGGCGCCGGCGGCGTGCCGTGCGTGCGGCCGACGAGCGCGCCGTGCAGTGCCATCGCCTGCGCTGCGTACTCGATCGCGGCGGTCGCGAGCAGGCCGCGGCGCGTGCGCAGCGGATGCGCAAGGTCGCGGTGGTTGGTGGCGGCGCACACGATGTGCTGCTCGCTCCACGCGTCGAGCCGCGCGAGCAGGCACATCGGGCCCTGATGCGGGATCAGCGCGGCGATGCCGGCGCGGGTTAGCGTGCGCGGCTCCATGTTCACGCGAGCCCGAGCTGCAGCCGGCCCGTGCCGCCGTGCTCGACGACGAGGCGCGCGCCGCGCTCGCCCCTCGTGACGCCGGCGAGCGCGATCAGCAGCGGCAGCGCCGCGGCCGCGGGAATCGCGCGACGCAGCGCCTCGAGCACTTCATCGTCACAACGCGTCGTCGGCACGCCGGCGCCGATCAGTTCGATCGACAGCGCCGCGATCGAATGCGTCGAGGCCTGCGGCGCGAGCACCAGCGCGACGCCGAAGTGATCGGGCAGCGGCCGCACCGCGTGCAGCGGCTCGGGATACGGCGAATCGCCCGCCACCAGCAGCACCGGTGCGCGGCCGATCGCCACGCTCGTCGCGGCCTCGAGCAAGCCGGCGCCGAAGCTCGCGTCGAACGCGCACAGGCTCGTCGATGCGGCGCGGCTGCCGACCGCGATGTGCCAGCAGCCGGCCGCGGCGTTGTGGACCGAGTTCGTGAAGCGCGTCGGCGAGACCAGCGGCGCCGCGCTCGCCAGCGTCTCGCACAGCGCGTGGCAGTTCGCGCCTTCGCCGCTGCTCGCGCTGAACACGGTCGCGAGCGTCGACGCGTCGACCTGCGATTGCACGACGGCCTCGTCGGCGACCGCGAGCGCGAGCTTCACCGCGGCGCCGGCGCGGCGGCGCTCGGCCGGCGGCAGGCGCGCCGGCGCGGGCAACACGGTTGCACTCGTCGCATGAGGTTGCGCGGATGCAAGCAACGCGCGCGCGGCGCTCCACGACGCCAGCCCCGGCCCGAGCACGCCGATGCCGTCGATCCAGACGCGCAGCGTGGTCGCACTCATTGCGGGCCGCCGAGCACCAGGCTCGCGTTCGAGCCGCCGAAGCCGAACGAATTCGACAGCGCGCAGCGCAGCGGCGCCTCGCGGTTCGCGCGCAGGTAAGCGCCGTGCAGCGTCGGGTCGCTCTGCTGCACGTTGAGGCCACCGGGCATCAGCCCGTGGCGCATCGCGAGCAGCACGATCGCGGCCTCGACGGCGCCGGCCGCGCCGAGCGTGTGGCCGGTCGCGCCTTTGGTCGAGCTGCACGGCACGGCATGGCCGAAGACCGCGCCGACCGCGGCGTCTTCGGCCGCGTCGTTGCTCGGCGTCGCGGTGCCGTGCAGGTTGATGTAGTCGATGTCGGCGGGGGCGAGGCCGGCATCCGCGAGCGCCGCGCGCATCGCCGCGATTGCGCCCAGCCCCTGCGGGTGCGGTGTGCTCATGTGGTGGCCGTCGTTGCTTTCGCCCACGCCGAGCAGCCAGCCAGGCGGCGGCGCGGCCGGCTCGCGTTCGACGAGCGCGAACGCCGCGGCCTCGCCGATCGACAGGCCGTCGCGCCGCGCGTCCCACGGCCGGCAAATCTCGGGCGAGAGCAGCTCGAGCGCGTTGAAGCCGTACAGCGTCGTCAGGCACAGGCTGTCGACGCCGCCGACGAGTGCCGCGTCGATCAGCCCGGCCGCGATCAGCCGCGCCGCGTTGCCGAACACCTTCGCGCTCGACGAGCACGCGGTCGACACCACCCACGCCGGGCCGTGGAGATCAAGCGCGCGCGCGCTGAACTCGGCGACCGAGAAGGTGTTCTGCGTCTGCCGGTAGTGGAAGTCGGCGGGCAGCGCACCTTGCGCGTCGCGGCGGCGATAGGCGTGCTCGGTCTGCAGCAGCCCCGAGGTGCTGGTGCCGAGGAACACGCCGACACGGTGCGCGCCCCAGCGCGCGCGCGCTGCGGCGATCGCATCAAGCAGGCCGTCCTGCGCCAAGCCGAGCCACGCGAGCCGGTTGTTGCGGCAGTCGAATGAACGCAGATCAGAGGGAATCGCGACCGCGTCGACGCCCTCGACCTCGCCGGTCCAGGTGGTCAGCGGCAGCGCCTCGAAGCGCACCGGCGCGAGGCCGCTGCGCCCGGCGCGCAGCGCGGCGAGCGTGGCCGCGTTGCCGGCGCCGAGCGCGGTCGTCAGCGAGCACGCGGTGATCGCGAGCGGCGTCATGCGCAGGCCTCGGGCAGCGTCACCGCGCGCAGGCCGGCGCTGTTCAGCCGCGCGAGCAATGCCGGCAGCACCTCGAGCGTCACCGGGCGGCCGCTCGGCGCGAGCGCAGCGTGGCGGTCGTGCAGCAGCAGGATGTCGCCGGCCGCGAGGTCGCGCGTCAGCGCCGCCAGCACGCGCGCCGGGTCGCCGTGCACGGTGTCGAAGCCGCGCCGCGTCCAGCTCGCGAGCGTGAGGCCCTGGCCGTGCAGCACCGGCGCGAGGAACACGTTGCGCAAGCCCGCCGGTGCGCGGAAGAAGCGCGGCACGCTGCCGCTGACCTGCGCGAGCAGGTCTTGCGCCTCGGCGATCTCGCGCTGCAGTGCGCGCGGGCCGCGCAGCGCGAAGGTGTGCGAATGCGCGAGGCTGTGGTTCTGCACGCTGTGGCCGCGCCGCACGATCTCGCGGCACAGCGCGGCGTGCTGCTGCGCCTGCCGCGCAACGCAGAAGAAGGTGGCGCGGGCGCGGTGCGCGTCGAGCAGGTCGAGCACGCGCGGGGTCACGTCCGCGTCGGGGCCGTCGTCGAGCGTCAGCGCGATCTCGCGCCGCGCCGCGGCGGCCGCGGGCAGGCGGCGCAGGTTCGCGCCGAGCCAGGTCGAGCGCGGCCACAGGCCCGTGCCGGTGATCAGCGCATGGTCGAGCGCGACCGCGCCGAGCGCCCACGGCCACAGCGCCGGCTGCGCGACTGCCAGCGCGCCGGCGCCGACGTGGCAGGCCAAGCTGGCCTGCAGCAGCGGCGGCCACTTCCAGCGCGCGGGCGCGGCGAGCGGGGCGGAGGAGGGCGGAGCGTGCATCGGGCGGTGGCTTTGCGGCGCGCCGATTCTCACACGCGCCCCGCTCGCCCCGGGATGAACGCCGCTGCGAGCACGAGGCTCAGCAGGATGCCCGGCGCCACCACCTGGCCGATCGCGAACAGCGCCGGAATGCCCGACAGCGCGAGCAGCCCGAACGAGATCACCGCGGTCAGGTTCGCCAACGCCAACGAGGCCAGCGTGTCGTCGTCGACGTGCCACGGCGTGCCCGGCGGCGCGGCGTCGTGCCGCGCGCGGATCTGGTCGAAGAAGAGCGCGTAGTTCGAGCCGATCGCCACCGTCAGCAGCAACCCGACCAGATGCAGGATGCCGAGCGCGGTGCCGTTCAGCGCGAAGCCGGCGAGAACGATCAGCACCGCCGCGGCGATCGGCTGCGCGAGCCGCCACAGCCGCGCCACCGAGCGCGTGTGCCACGCCAGCAGCGCGAGCACCGCGGCCGCGCCGAGCAGCGCCTGCAGCGTGGCCTCGCGCAGGTAGCGCGCGTACAGCTCGTGCAGCTCGGTGCCGATGTCGACGAGCTGCGCGCCGGGCACGCCGGCGAGCGCGGCGCGCAGTGCGGCCGTATCGATCGGCTGCGCGCCGGCCTGCAGGCTCAGCAGCGCGCGCCACGGCCGCGTCGCGTCCCCGGGCACCAGCAGCGCGTCGAGCGCCGCGTACAGCGGCGTGCCGCGCAGCGACGCGCGCGTCAGCAGCGGCTGGCCGCGTGCGGCCTGCACGTCGTCGATGAAGCCGCCGAGCTTGGCGGCCGGCAGCGGGCCGTCGACGGTGGCCTGCGCGAGCCGCTCGCGCAGCGTCGCGGCGTCGGGCAACGCAGCGCGGCGTTGCGCTTGGCGTGCCGGGCTCGGCAGCACACGCGCCGGCGACTCGTAGCCGCCGATCGCGCCGCGCTCGACCAGCGCATCGAGCCGCGCGCCGGCCGCTTCTGCCGCTTCGAGCACGCCGGCCTCGTCGCGCGCCGAGACCGCGACCAGCGTGCCGCCGTCGGTCGCGCCGAGGTCGGCGCGCAGCTCGGTGTCCAGCTTCATGCGCGCCGCGCCGACCGGGCTCAACGACGACAGATCGCCGCGCCACGGCGACGGCAACCATGCCAGCACGAAGACCGCCAGCAGCGTCAGCGAGGCGAGCGGCACCTTGATCCGCGGCAGCACCGCGGTGCACCAGCCGACCGCGTGCCCGAGGTGGCGGCGCAGGCCC
>DATMIN010000308.1:0-20097 GCA_035554275.1 Burkholderiaceae bacterium | reverse complement strand
ATCCGATCTGAGCGAGAAGGCGCTGCCGCCCGGCGTTGCGTCCGCGCTGCCGGCGCCGGCGGCGCTCGATCTCGGCCGGTGGATCCGCCCCGGCGACACGCTGATGTGGGGCCAGTCGAGCGCCGAGCCGGCGACGCTGGTACGCGCCTACGCGGCGCAGCGTCACAGCTTCGCGCGCAGCCGCGCCTTCCTGGGCATCGGTCAGTCGGGCCTGCTCGACCCCACGCACGCGGACGCGATCGATTTCGTCGGCTACTGCGGTAGCGGCACCAATCGCCGTCTCGCCGATGCCGGCGCTCTCGACATCCTGCCCTGCCATTACTCCGACCTGCCGGGGCTCATCCGCAGTGGCGCACTGCGCATCGACGTTCTGCTTCTGCAAGTGCCGCCCGCCGACGCACAGGGCCGCCACAGTCTCGGCCTGGCGCACGAATACCTGCTGGCCGCACTCGACACGGCGCGCGTGGTGATCGCCGAAGTCAATGCACAGATGCCGTGGACCTGCGGCGACCGCCTGCTGCAGCCCGAAGAGATCGATGTGCGCGTCGAGGCGTCGTATCCGCCGCCGCCCGCACCCGCAGCCTCGGTGGGCGAGAGGGAACTGGCCATCGCGGCGCACGTCGCCGCGCTGGTGGAGGACGGTGCGACCCTGCAGTGCGGGCTCGGCGCGATTCCCGAAGCGGTGCTCGGCGCGCTGCATGGCCGGCGTGATCTGGGCGTGCACTCCGGCACCGTCGGCGATGGCGTCATGGCCCTGATGGAAGCCGGGGCCGTGACCAACGCGCGCAAGGGGCGCGACCTCGGCGCCAGCATCGCCGGCGTGTTGATGGGCAGTGCCCGTCTGCATCGTTTCGCGCACCACAACCCCGCGCTGCAGATGCGGGGCACCGAGTACACGCACCACCCCGAGATCCTTGCATCGCTCCCCCGCTTGGTGGCGATCAACTCCGCGGTGGAAGTCGACCTGACCGGCCAGGTCAACGCCGAGGTCGCGGCCGGCTCCTACGTGGGCGCCGTCGGCGGCGCGGTCGACTTCCTGCGTGGCGCGCAGCGCAGCCGCGGCGGCGTGCCGGTGGTGGCACTGCCGTCGACGGCCGGGATGCACAGCCGCATCGTCGCCACACTCTCGGGGCCGGTGAGCACGCCGCGCTGCGACGCAGGCGTCTTCGTCACCGAATACGGCGTGGCCGACCTGCGCGGCCTGCCGCTTGCCGCACGCAGGCGGCGGATGCTCGACATCGCGCATCCCTCGCACCGCGCGCGCCTCGAACAAGAAGGCTTCGAAGCCAAGCGAAGCCTGGCCTCGCGCTGAGCGGTTGAGAGTCTTTCCAACAGAAACAGGACAGGACCCATGAGACAAGCCTTCATCGTCAACCCGCTGCGCACCGCCGTCGGCACCTTCGGCGGCAGCCTGCGGCCGGTGCCGGTCGAAGAACTGGCCGCCACCGTGGTGCGCGAAGTGATAGCGCGCAGCGGCATCGATCCGCTGCGCATCGACGACTCGGTCTTCGCCCAGTCCTATGCCAACAGCGAGACACCCTGCATCGGGCGCTGGGTGGCACTGCAGGCCGGTCTGCCGGTCGAAGTGCCCGGCATGCAACTCGACCGCCGGTGCGGCGGCGGCCTGCAGGCGATCGCCACCGCCGCGATGATGGTTCAGAGCGGCGCGGCAGACATCGTGCTGGCCGGCGGCGTGGAAAGCATGAGCAACATCGAGTACTACTCGACCGACATGCGCTGGGGCGCACGCGCGGGCTCCGTGCGCATGCATGATCGGCTCGAGCGCGGCCGGGAACGTTCTCAACCGGCCGATCGCTTCGGCCCCATCTCCGGAATGATCGAGACCGCCGAGAACCTGGCACGCGACTACGCCATCTCACGCGAGGCCGCCGATGCCTTCGCCGTGCAGAGCCACCAGCGCGCCGCCGCCGCCTGGGAGGCGGGCCGCTTCGCCGACGAGATCGTGCCGGTGCCGGTACCGCAGCGCAAGGGCGATCCGGTGAGCTTCGCGCGCGACGAGGGCTTTCGCGCCGACACGTCGATAGACACCCTCACCCGTCTGAAGCCCTTGATCAAGGGCGGCACGGTGACCGCGGGCAATGCCAGTCAGCAGAACGATGCCGCTGCCGCGTGCCTCGTGGTCGCCGAGGACCAGCTCGCACGCCTGGGGCTGGCGCCGATCGGCCGCTTCGTCGGATGGGCCGCTGCCGGCTGCGAACCCTCGCATATGGGCATCGGCCCGGTGCCCGCGGTGAAGCGACTGCTCGAGCGCATCGGGATGACGCTCGACGAGATGGACCTGGTCGAGTTGAACGAAGCCTTCGCCTGCCAGGTGCTCGCCGTGCTGAAGGGCTGGGACTGGAACGACCAGACACGGCTCAACGTCAACGGCTCGGGCATCTCGCTCGGTCATCCGATCGGCGCGACCGGCGTGCGCATCATGTGCACGCTGCTGCACGAACTGCGCCGGCGCAACGGCCGCTACGGGCTCGAGACGATGTGTATCGGCGGCGGCCAAGGAATCGCTGCCGTGTTCGAGCGCGTGTGAACGACGGCGCGCCGATCGTTCGCACACCATTTGAGAGACGTACGCGAAGAGATGCAGACCGCCACTCTGCTCAATCCGGCGCGGCGTATCGGTCACGGCGATACGTGGAATCCTGAAAACTCATTTCATATCTGCATCGGGTAGCGCTAGAGTGCTTGCAGTCGCAGTTGCTCGTAGGTTCGCGCGGTCATGAACGTTCTTTTGGTTTATGCCCACCCCGAACCCAGGTCGCTGAACGGGTCACTCAAAGACTTCTCCATCAAACGCCTGCACGACCATGGCCACGCGGTTCGCCTATCAGATTTGTACGCCATGCAGTGGAAAGCGTCACTTGATGCGGAGGACAACACTGACAGGCGCATCGATGAGCGCTTCGACCCGTCATCGGATTCCCGGCGGGCATTCGAGAACGCAACGCAGAGCGAAGACATCGCCATCGAGCAGGAAAAACTGCGTTGGGCCGACGCCGTCATCCTCCAATTTCCGCTTTGGTGGTACTCCATGCCCGCCATTCTCAAAGGCTGGGTGGATCGTGTTTTTGCCTGCGGCTTCGTCTACGGCGTGGGGGAGTACTCCGACAAACATTGGGGCGACCGCTTCGGCGAAGGTGTGTTCGCGGGCAAGCGGGCCATGCTGGTCGTGACTGCCGGCGGCTGGGCGTCGCACTACGGACCGCGCGGCATCAACGGTCCGATCGACGACATCCTGTTCCCCATCCAGCATGGCATTCTCTTCTACCCCGGCTTCGACGTATTGCCGCCATTCGTCGCCTACCGGGCGGGCCGAATCAAGGAAGCCGGATTCTCAACCGTCCGCGACGAACTCGGACAACGACTTGACGACCTTTGGCAGACGGAACCGATCCGGTTTCGTCCGCAGAACCACGGCGCCTACGACATCCCCAGCCTGACCCTAAGGTCTGATCTGGCGCCTGACCGACGAGGTTTCGGCATACACATTTCAAACGAGTAGCGCTGATCCGCTTTCCTTCCATCAAAGCAAAAGAGGAGACTGAAGATGCTGACTGGAGAAATGCTGCGACGCGCGGCACATCGATTCCCCGAGAAGCCGGCCATCATCTTTCGCGATGGCACGGCGCGTGAGCAATTGCTCTATCGCGAACTGGACGCCATGGCCGATCGCATCGCCAACGCGATGCTGAGTTTGAAGCTACCGAAGGGCGCGATCGTTTCGATGCTTTGCCGCAACCTTCCGGTCTACGGCGCGGCCTTCTTCGGTGTGGCGCGCACCGGTTACGTCTTCAACAACATTTCGGTGCTCTATGCGCCGGATGAGCTGACCTACGTACTGAACAAATCCGAAACGCAGGTTCTGATCTACGACACGCACTTTTCGGAGAGGGTTGCAGCGGTTCGTGGGGCCTGCCCGCAAATCAAGCACTTCGTTGCCATCGGTGACGCGACCGACATTCCGGCGGGGGTGATCGATTTCGATTCTTTCGTCGCGTCGCACCCGGCGAAGGATCCAGAGGTTCCGATCGACCCGCGCGACCCCTTCTGCATGACCTACACCGGAGGCACGACAGGCCATCCGAAGGGCGTGCTGATGCATCATCTCGCGAGAGACATCACCTCTCACTCGGTCGTTGTCGAGGAACATCTCGATGCGAGCGACGTTGTGGCGATCGTGACACCACTGTTTCATGTCGCTGCGCTCAACATCATGTTTCAGCCATCGGTGCTGATCGGTGCCACGACGGTATTCCTGGCTCGGTGGTCGCCAACGGCTTTCATCGAAGCAGTAGAGCAAGAGCGGATAACTGCGACCTTCCTGGTTCCAACGCAGGCGAACGTCCTCACGACACTTCCCGACCTGGAACAACGTGATCTCAGCAGTTGGACGAAGCTTTCGTTCGCCGGCGCCCCCATGCCGGACTGGGTGCAGGTCGAACTGATGCGGCGGCTCCCGCAGCTTCGCCTGACCCAGATCTATGGGCAATCCGAGATGGGCGTGATTGCGGTTCTGCCATGGCAGCTTGTGAAAGACAAGCTCGGAACGGTCGGTCGTCAGCCCTACAACACCGACGTTGCCGTGCTGCGCCAGGACGGCACGAAGGCGGACGTTGGCGAGATGGGAGAGGTTGCGTCGCGTGGCGACAACCTCATGGTCCGCTACTACGGCGAGCCCGAGCAGACAGAGGGATTTTTCAAACCCGGGAATGGCTGGGCGTTATCCGGCGACATCGGCGTGATGGATGCGGACGGCTTCATCACGCTTGTCGATCGCGCCAAGGACATGTTGATCTCCGGCGGCGAGAACGTGTATCCCAAGGAGATCGAAGTCGTTCTCTACGAACTCCCCGAGGTGGCTGAATGCGCCGTTTTCGGCATCCCGGATCCGAAATGGGGCGAGGTGCCCGCCGCCTACATTCAGCTCAAGGCCGGATGCACGCTGACCGAAGAACGCGTGATCGCTCAGTGCGAAGAAAAGCTCGCACGCCTGAAGCGCCCGCGGCTCGTGCGCTTCGTCGAGAGCTTTCCCAAGACTCCCATTGGAAAGATCCAAAAGAACCTGCTGAAAGCGCCGTATTGGCAAGGCAGCAAAAAGATCTGAACTTTGAACGAATTGGACGTCATATGCAGAACCCAGATCCATACGCGCGTTATCGCGCACTGAAACTTGTCAACCACCCGAATGGCATCCTCGAGATTGTCATGGGTGCGTCACAGAGCGCCAACAAGAAGCTCTCGACGGCGGACCATCACCTCCACGGTGAGTTGTCGACGATATGGACCGACATCGACCGAGACCCCCAGACGCGCGTCGTGATCATTCGCGGCGAAGGTAAAGGGTTCTCTGCCGGTGGCGATCTGGGCCTTGTCGAAGAGATGATGAATGACTTCGCTGTTCGCGCACGCTGTTGGCGCGAGGCGCGAGACCTCGTCTACAACGTCATCAACTGCAGCAAGCCGATCGTTTCGGCGATGCATGGCCCCGCCGTTGGCGCCGGGTTGGTGGCCGGCCTTCTCGCGGACGTTTCGATCGCCAGCAAGACCGCACGCATCATCGACGGGCATACCAGGCTGGGCGTCGCGGCAGGCGACCACGCCGCGATCGTTTGGCCCCTGCTTTGCGGGATGGCCAAAGCCAAGTATTACTTGCTGCTTTGCGAGGCCGTCTCTGGCGAGGAAGCCGAACGCATTGGGCTCGTGTCGCTGGCGGTAGACGAAGAGCAGCTTGTTGGCAAGGCCTTCGAGGTCGCCGAAAAGCTCGCTTCAGGCGCGCAGTCGGCCATCAGATGGACCAAGTACTCGCTCAACAACTGGCTGCGCATGGCGGGCCCCACGTTTGACAGTTCGCTGGCGCTGGAGTTCATGGGATTTTCAGGCCCTGATCTGAAGGAAGGACTTTCTGCGCTTCGTGAGAAGCGCCCTCCACGCTTCGATCCTTCGTGCCCGTTCTGAGAAGGCCGACGTGGATTACGGTATCGAGGGCAAGACGGCCCTGGTGCTCGGTGGAACACGCGGGCTCGGCTTTGCGTGCGCAAAGGCACTCTCGGAGGTGGGTGTACGCGTCATTCTGAATGGCCGCGACCCATCGCACGGTGAGGCAGTGGCGCGGTCCCTGACTGGGGCTGCGTTTGTTCCCGGCGATATTGGCAACGAATTCGACCGTGCCGAACTCCTCAAGAGCGTGAATCGGCTCGGCGCCCCATCGATCATCGTCACCAACGCCGGCGGCCCGCAGGCTGCTCCGTTCCAGGAGACGGCAGTGGCAACGTGGCGCCAGAGTTTCGAGACAAACATGATCGGCCCGCTCGAAGTCGTCCGCGCCTTCCTTCCGGCCATGAAGACGGCGAAATTCGGCCGGATCCTGAACATCACATCTTTCGTCGTCAAGGAGTTGTACCCGAACATGGCCCTGTCCAACAGCCTGCGGATCGGCCTGACCGGGGCGATGGGCTCCATAGCGCGAGAAGTCGCACAGCACGGAATCACCATCAATGGACTGTTGCCCGGGCTGATGGACACGGGAGCGCTTCGGCGCGTGATCGACGATCAAATGACCAGATTCAAGCTGTCGGAGGCGCAAGTGCGCGAACGATTCGCCGCCAGCGTGCCCATGCAGCGCTTGGGTACAGCCGATGACATGGGCGGGCTTTGCGCCTTCCTGGCCTCCGTGCAGGCCAGTTACATCACCGGTCAGAACATCTGTGTGGACGGCGGACTCGCGCGCAACGTCATCTGAGAGTCGCCTCGGATGCTGCAACCAACAAAGAGACAGCCATGAGTACACACTTTCTGCATCTGAGTGCATTGGCCTGCCTTCTGGCTCTCGCGTGCCCTGCGCTCGCGCAAGGCGACGCGATCTCCGACGGCGTCGTGCGCATCGGCGTCATCACCGATATGGGCGGGCCTTATTCGGATCTGGCGGGCCCGGGGTCGGTCGCTGCAGTACGAATGGCCGTAGAGGACTTTGGAGGCAAGGTTCTGGGCCGACCCATTGAGGTGCTCGAGGCTGATCACCAGAACAAGGCAGACATCGCGAGCAGCAAGGTGCGGGAATGGTTCGATGCTCAGAAGGTGGACATGGTGACGGATCTGACCAACTCATCCGTGGCCATTGCTGTCGTTGGACTCGCCAAGCAAAAGGGAAAGATTGCCATCGTCAACGGCGCAGGCGCGCTGAGGCTGTCCAACGACGCTTGCACGCCCAATAGCGTTCACTATGCCTGGGACACCTATGCCATGGCAAACGGCACCGGCAAGGCGTTGGTGAAGAACGGAGGCAATACGTGGTACTTCCTGACTGCTGACTATGCCTTCGGCAAGCAGCTCGAAAGCGATGTCACGGAAGTCGTCACGAGCGCTGGTGGCAAGGTGCTGGGCGCCTCGCGCCACCCGTTGAACGCGAGCGACTTCTCGTCGTTCATCACTGCCGCACAGTCGTCGGGCGCCAAGATCATCGGACTTGCCAATGGTGGGAACGACACCACCAATTCCATCAAGTCGGCGCTCGAGTTTGGTATCGACCCGAAGAAGCAGCGTTTGGCCGGACTGGCGCTCCAGGTCACCGAAGTTCATAGCGTCGGCCTGAAGGCGGCGCAGGGCGTGATCCTGACAGAGGCGTTTTACTGGGACACCAATGAGGAGACTCGAAAGTGGTCGCGCAGGTACTTCGAGCGAATGAAGAAGATGCCGACAGCGGCCCAAGCGGGGAACTACTCTTCCACGATGCACTATCTGCGCGCCGTTCGAGACGCCGGGACGGACGCAGCAGATGCCGTCATGGCAAAGATGAAAGCAACCAAGATCAACGACTTCTTCGCCCAGAACGGGGTGATCCGCGCAGACGGCCGGATGGTTCATGACATGTTCCTGTTGCAAGTCAAGACGCCTGCTGAATCAAAGTATCCGTGGGACTATTACAAGCAGCTGGCCGTCATCCCGGGGGCGGAGGCGTTTCAGTCACTGGACAAGTCAACGTGTCCGTTGGTGAGGAAGAACTCGTAGTGCTTTGAGCTGAGCGCGACCTGTCGAAGGTTGCGCCTTGGAGCGCGCACGCGGACGACGTTTCGCATTGCCAGAAACACAAGGATCGCCAGATGGAGCAGCAGGTGCTTGTCGAGTCAAGCGGCGGAGTGGCAACAGTCACTCTGAACCGTCCCACGCGACGCAATGCGCTGGGCATGCAGATGCGCGACGATCTGGCGAAGGCGATCGCCATCGTTCGCGATGACGAAGACGTCAAAGCCGTCATCCTCACCGGCGCCGGGAGTTCCTTCTGCTCCGGTGGTGACCTTCTCGGCATGCCGGACTCTGAGCCTGGCATGGTTCGGCGCGAACGCGTCCGCAGACTGCATCGCTGGTTTTCCGAACTCGTCAACCTCGAGAAGCCGGTGATTGCGGCCGTCCGCGGGGCCGCGTTCGGTGCCGGACTGAATCTTGCGCTCGCTGCGGACTTTGTCATCGCTTCTTCCGACGCAACATTCAGCGCGGCCTTCGGGCGGCTGGGGCTGATACCGGATCTGGGCGGCATGTACCTGTTGCCGCGCATCCTGGGTCTTCAGCGCGCGAAAGAGCTGGTGTTCTCAACCCGGGTCTTGTCGGCGACGGAAGCACGCGAACTCGGCATGGTCTACCGCGTGGTTCCAGCCGATGACCTGATGCCTCAGGCGCGGCTTCTTGCGGAGCGCTTCACTCACGCGTCGACCGCGGCCATCGGCATGGCGAAGTCGATCATGAATCAAGCCTTTCATCTTGACGCCCATGCGATGGCCGAGTTCGAGGCCTTTGCGCAAGCTGCGGCACGCGAGACCAGCTACCACCGCGAGGCCATCAGTCGCTTCGCCGAGAAGAAGCCGCCGATGTTCGGATGGGATGAACCTTGAACCCCGATGCTCGATCGCGCGCTTGAGCCGCTTGCGATCCGGGAGGGGCGTCCACATGCCGACAGCAAATACTAGAAATCCTAGAACCGAGGGGATGACGTGATCCGAGATGCCGAAACGTTCGAAGCGCTATTGAATGCCGTTATCCGCTTCGTGCAGGAAAGACTGGTCCCTCACGAAGAGGAGGTCTCCGACACGGATCGCATCCCCGAGCAGATCGTGCACGAGATGCGCGAGATGGGGTTGTTCGGAATCAGCATCCCCCAGGCATACGGCGGCCTTGAGCTGACGATGGAAGAGGAAGTGCGCGTCGTCTTCGAGCTGTGCAAGACATCGCCGGCCTTTCGCTCGCTCATCGGCACCACCGTCGGGATCGGCTCGCAAGGCATCCTGATGGACGGCACGCCCGAGCAGAAGGCGACTTACCTTCCGAAGCTTGCCAGCGGGGAGTTCATGGCGTCGTTCGCGCTGACCGAGCCCGACGCTGGGTCGGACGCCGCTTCGCTGCGCACGCTCGCCATCTTGGACGGCGACCACTATGTCGTCAACGGCACCAAGCGCTTCATCACCAATGCGCCTTTCGCATCGATCTACACGCTGATGGCCCGCACCAACCCCGAGAACAAAGGGGCCGGCGGAGTCTCGGCCTTTATCGTGGATGCGAAATCGCCGGGCATCAGTTTGGGCAAGATCGACCGGAAGATGGGCCAGCGCGGCGCCCAAACTTGCGACGTGATGTTCGACAACGTACGCGTTCCCGCTGCCAATCTGATCGGCGGCAAGCCGGGGCAAGGCTTCAAGACGGCGATGAAGGTGTTGGACAAGGGCCGGCTGCACGTGGCCGCCGTTTGTGTCGGCGTGGCGGAGCGAATCCTCGCCGACGCCCTGCGCTACGCCGTCGATCGCAAGCAGTTCAACAAGTCCATTTCAGAGTTCCAGTTGATCCAGGCGATGCTGGCGGACAGCAAGGCGGAAATCTACGCCGCCAAATGCATGGTGCTGGACGCCGCCCGCAAGCGCGACGAAGGAAGCAACATCACGATGGAAGCCTCGTGCTGCAAGATGTTCGCGTCCGAGATGTGCGGTCGCGTGGCCGACCGAGCGGTCCAGATTCTGGGCGGCTCGGGCTACATGTCTGACTACGGCATCGAGCGCTTTTATCGTGACGTGCGCCTGTTCCGCCTGTACGAAGGCACCACGCAGATTCAACAACTGATCATCGCCAAAAGCATGTTGCGGGAGACGCAGTGATGCAAAAGGACTTCGACATGAACAGCCTTCTCGATTTCACCGCAAAGGTGGTGTTCGTCGCAGGCGGCAGCAGCGGAATCAATCTGGGCATCGCCGAAGCGTTCGCGGCGCGTGGGGCGGCGGTGGCCATTGCCAGCCGATCGCAGGAACGTGTCGACTTGGCTGTTGCGCGCCTCAAGACCCACGGCGGCGAGGTCGAGGGCTACGCCGCCGATGTGCGCAACGCGGCGTCCATCGAGTCGGCCCTTCAACGCTGCCACGAACGCTTCGGCGACATCGACGTTCTGATTTCCGGCGCGGCCGGAAACTTCGTGGCCCCGGCGTTGGGCATGTCAGCGAACGGATTCCGTACCGTCGTGGACATCGACTTGAACGGCACGTTCAACGTGCTGCGCAGCGCTCACGCGTTCCTGCGCAAGCCGGGCGCGTCGATCGTCAACATCTCGGCGCCTCAGTCCTTCAATCCGACCAAGTTTCAGGCCCATGTCTGCGCCGCCAAGGCCGGGGTGGACATGCTGACCCGGGTCCTCGCCATGGAATGGGGCGGCGACGGCATCCGCGTCAACGCGTTGGTTCCCGGTCCGATCAAGGACACCGAGGGTGTCGAGCGGCTGGCCCCCAACCCGGAGGCGATGGCAGCGATGGTGGCGAAGGTTCCGCTGGGGCGTTTCGGATCCAAGCAGGACATCGCCAACATGGCGATGGTCTTGTCGTCGCCTCTGGGCGACTATGTCAGCGGGGCGGTCATCCCGGTCGATGGTGGCGGCTCGCTCAGCGGCGGGCGCGACCTGACTGGCGCCCTTGCCCGATGAATAGCGTGGACTGCGCTCGCCTCGCTGCCGGCCACGGCGCGGCCGTGCCTGCGATGCCGGCGGATCGCCAAGGGGAAAGTGGAATGCACTGCGTCAATGGCGTCGCCGACCGCGCCGCAGCCAAGCGGCAGGCTGTATGAGCGCGGCAAACGTCGCGTCGCCGCTGGCCGGCATCAAGGTACTGGACCTCTCCCGCGTTCTCGCCGGCCCCTGGTGCACCATGACACTGGCCGATCTGGGCTGCGATGTCATCAAGGTTGAAAACCCCGCGGGCGGAGACGACACGCGAATGTTCCGGCCGCCGGAAGTCGGCGACGAGTCAAGTTTCTTCCTTTCGTGCAATCGTTCGAAGCGCAGCCTTGCGCTGGATTTCTCGAAACCAGAGGGGCAAGCCATCGTTTCGGCCCTGGCCGCGAGGGCCGATGTGCTGGTGGAGAACTACCGCTTTGGAGCGCTGGCCGCGTACGGTCTCGACTACGACACTCTGGCGAAGGGCAATCCGCGCCTCATCTATTGCTCGATCTCCGGCTACGGAAGGAACTCCCCGCTCGCCCACCGGGCCAGTTATGACACCGTCATGCAGGCCGAAGGCGGACTGATGTCGGTCACCGGTGAACTGGGCGGCGCTCCGATGAAAGTGGGTGTGTCCATCGCAGACATGCTCTCCGGCATGAATGCCACCCAATCAATCCTGGCCGCACTCTTCGCGCGCCAGCGCACGGGCCGCGGCCAGTTTATCGATATCAGCCTGCTGGATGGCGTCGTGGCGGCGCTGTCAAACCAAATATCCGGCTACGACGCCGATGGCAAGACTCCGCAAAGCTGGGGCACGCAGAACCCGTTTCTGGCGCCGTGTCAGGCCTTCGATACGGACGACGGAGAGATCGTCCTGGTCATCGGGAATGATCGCCAATTCCGAGGTTTGTGCGAGGCCCTCGGCCGCAAGGATCTGGCCACTGACGCGCGATTTGCGAAAAACGCTTCGCGCGTGGCGAACCGGGACGCGCTCGTGACCGAGTTGTCGGCAATCTTCAAGTCCGCCTCACGCGCGACCTGGATGTCCAAGCTCCATGACGCCGGCTTGCCGGCCGGTGCCATCCGCAATGTGCCCGAGGTCGTGGCTTCGCCTGAAGTGAAGGCGCGCGGGTTGATCAAGATGGTCGCGCACCCGACGGCCGGTGAGATCCGAATGGCGGGCTCACCCTTGAGTCTTTCGGAAACACCGCTGCGCGAGCCTTATGCTCCGCCTCTCCTCGGCCAGCACTCGCGGCAGATCCTGTTCGAGGAACTGGGATACGACGCCGAGCGGGTAAGGGCCCTGGAAACAGCGGGCATCGTGCGGTCGCACGAGTCATTCGGCCCGCTGAAGTGAGTCATTCATCCCCCGGTCCAGGCGTTGACCTCCAAGACCGAGTCCAGGTGCGCACCATGGAAGTAGCGGCGCAAGACCCCGGGGTCGACGTGATCGTGGTTGGCTCCGGAGTGGCGGGCATGACGGCCGCCATCGTGGCGGCGTGCCAGGGGCTGAAGGTCATCGTCCTGGAGAAGTCCGATCTGGTCGGTGGCACCACGGCCTTCTCGGCCGGCGCTGCGTGGCTGCCGGGCTGTAAGCACGTGCCGCACGAAGCCGGCGGCATCACGGCTGCGTACGATTACGTGGCCAACCTGATGGGCGAGCGCATGGAACCGGAGCTGGTGCGGGCCTACCTGCAGCACGGTACAGCCGCGCTCGAGTACCTCGAGAAGCACACCTGCGTGCAATTCCGGCTGTTCCAAGGCGCCGACTACCGCACGGATGTCGCGGGCGCGTCGACGGCCGGGCGCACGGTCGATCCCGTGCCCTTCGATGACCGGCGCCTGGGCAAGTTGCACAAGCTCATCCGCCCGCCGATGCCGTGGATGACGCTGTTCCACGGCATGCAGACCGACAACGACGACGTCCGCCATCTCCTGAACGCGCTGCACTCGCCCAAGTCCTTGCTGATTTCTGCGCGACGGATACTCAAGCACTACGCGGATCTGGCGCTGCACGGCCGTTCGACCCGACGCGTGCGGGGCAGCGCGTTGGTCGCCATGCTGCTGAGGGCCGCCGTCGATCGTGGCGTCGAAGTGCGCACGGGTGCGGCCTGCCAGCGCCTGCTTTCCGGCGAGCGGCGCATCTCAGGCGTCGAGTTCCTTCAGGGCGGCCAACTCCACACCCTGCTCGCCAGGCGCGCGGTGGTACTGGCCGCAGGCGGGTTTTCGGCCAACGCTCAGATGCGCCAGAGCCATGCTGCTTCTCCGGCGCTGCACCGCGGCCTGCCGCCCGCCACGAACGTGGGCGATGGCGTGCGCATGGCTGGCGCCGCTGGGGCCGAGCTGGGGAAAGACAACTTCAGCGACTACTGCCTGACCCCGGTTTCGTGCTACACGCAGAGCAACGGCGAAGAGTTGCGCTTCCCCCACTTCTTGCAAGACCGCTGCAAGCCCGGCGCCATTGCGGTTGGAGCGTCGGGCCGCCGCTTCGTGAACGAGGGCTGCTCCTACCACGACTTCACGCTGGCCATGCAGCGGGCCGGCGCCGTCCCGGCCTTCCTCATCGCCGACCATGCATTCGTGCGCAAGTATGGGCTGGGCATGGCGCGGCCGTTCCCCTTTCCCATCCGTTCGTTCCTGCGCAATGGATACCTGACGCGCGCCGCGACGCTCCAACAGCTCGCGGCTGCGCTGGGCATCGATGGCGAGGCACTGGAGGCCACGGTTGGGCGCGTCAACGACATGGCCCAAACGGGGATCGACCTCGAGTTCGGGAAAGGACACGACGCCTACAGCCGATCGCACGGCGACCCAAGACACGGCCCCAATCCCTGCCTGGGCCCCATCGGCCGCGGGCCGTTTTATGCCATCCGCCTCTACCCTGGCGACACGGGAACCACGTGCGGGCTGGTGGCCAACGCCAGTGCCCAGGTGCTCGATTCACAACGCCAGCCGATCGAGGGACTCTATGCCTGCGGCATGGACATGAACAACCCGACCAAGGGCGTCCATCCCAGCAGTGGCTGCAACATCGGTCCGGCGATGGCGTTTGGCTACATTGCCGCCATGCACATCGCGACAACACTGAGGGCTCGTTCGGAAATGGCGTGACGACTTCACCAAGGGGGGTGGGAGACGCCGGGCATGGCGCGGCGGTACGCGCACCTTGCTGCAGGTCATCTCGCCGCCTACGCCGACATGATGCCGAGCGTTTCATGCCACAAATCTGGCACAAGGCCAGAAACGGCAAGGGGCCAGCCGAAGCTAACCCCTTGACTTTACTGGTGGGCCCTGAGTGACTCGAACACTCGACCTACGGATTAAGAGTCCGCTGCTCTACCAACTGAGCTAAGAGCCCCACATTCTTCAAATTCGGTACCGCCTGCGTTGCGCGTTTGTGTCGCGCGCTTGTGTCGTGCGTCTGTGTCGCGCGTTTGTGTCGTCCACTTTGGTGGGTTGTGCGGGGCTCGAACCCACGACCAATAGATTAAAAGTCTACTGCTCTACCAACTGAGCTAACAACCCGCAGCCCACGATTATAGCCGTGCGTCACAGGCAGCTTGCTTCACAGCGCGGCGGATTCTAACGCGAGCGCGGCGGCCACCATGCCGAAGGTCGCGGTCACGCCCACGCTCGAGCCGTAGCCGTGGCAGTTCAGGCTGCCGTCGGTGGCCGTGTCGCCCTCGATCGCGCACTGCGCATCGGGCGCGCGCACCGGCTCGCGCGAGAACACGCAGCGCACGCCGATCGCCCCGCTGCGCGCCGCGCCGTGATGCTGGCGCAGGCGCTGGCGCAGCGCGGCGAGCAACGGATCGTGGCTGACGCGGGCCAGGTCGTCGACCTCCACGTCCTGCGGCCGGCGCTTGCCGCCCGCCGCGCCCACGGCGACGAGCGGGCAGCGCGCGCCCAGCGCCCACGCCGCGAGCACCGCCTTCGCCCGCACCTGATCGCAGGCGTCGACCACCACGTCGACGTCGTGCGGCAGCAGCCCCGGCCAGTTGGCGCCGTCGACAAAGGCCTCGACCGCAGCGACGGCGCAACCCGGGTGGATGTCGGCGATGCGTTCGCGCAGCGCCTGCACCTTGGCCATGCCGAGCGTCGCGCCGAGCGCCTGCACCTGGCGATTGACGTTCGACTCCGACACGTGATCGAGGTCGATCAGCACCAGCGCCGCCACGCCGCTGCGCGCGAGCGCCTCGGCACACCACGAGCCGACGCCGCCGACACCGACGACGGCCACGCGCAGCGCGCGGATGCGCGCATAGCCGGCGTCGCCGTAGAGCCTGCGCAGCCCGCCGAAGCGGCGCTCGAGGTCGGCGTCGAGCGGCGCCACTGCGGCGTCGGCGATCAAGGCCGCGCTCATGCGCCGCGCTCGATCCACCACGCCTGCCAGCGCAACGCGGCCAGCGCGCCCGCGATGATCGCCGCGAGCGCGACGAAGCTCGTCAGGCTCAGCGTCGAGAGGCCCGACAGGCCCTGCCCGATCGTGCAGCCGAGCGCCGTGACGCCGCCCACGCCCATCAGCAGCGCGCCGACGAGGTGGCGCGCGGTGTCGCCGGCGTCGCGAAAGCCTTCCCAGCGAAAGCGCCGCGTCGGCACCGCGACCGCCGCCGAGCCGAGCACCACGCCGACGACGCTGACGATGCCGATCGTCAGGCGCTTCGAGGCGTCGCTGAAGAACATCAGCCAGTCGAGCGCATAGGCGACCGGCGCGACGAAGCTGAGCGACTCCATCCGGCGCGAATTCGTCGCGACGAACGCCTCTTGCAGCGTGCCCGGGTCTTCGTCGAGGTGGCCGAGCCGGCCCGACACCCACCACACGCCGACGATGATCGCGCCGACACCCAGGCCGCCGAGCAGCGCATCGAGCGAGCGGCCGTCGCCGCGCGCGAGCGACCACGCGAGCAGCGCGCCGCCGATCACCAAGCCGAGCACCGCGGCGAGCGTCGCCCTCGCGAGGCCGGTCGACGCGGCGAGCAGCGACGGCAGATCCTGCGAGCTCGCGAGTGTGACGGCCACGCGATCGACGCTCGCGACTCGCGCGACCGCGCTGATGCCCTTCAGCGTCGCGAACGCCGCGACGCCGAGCACCACGAACACGACCAGCGACTTCAGGTTGCCGCCGCCGATGCGCACCAGCGTCTTGCTGCCGCAGCCCGACGCCAGCACCATGCCGAAGCCGAACATCGCGCCGCCGACGAGCGCCGAGAGCCACACGACCCTTGGCCCGCCGTACAGGCTCTTGCCCGCGTCGAGCCAGCCCGCGGCCACCATCGCGTTGAAGCCGACGATTGCCACGCCCATCGCCATCAGCCACATCCGCATGCGGGCCCAGTCGCCGAGCGTGACGATGTCGGCGAGCGCGCCCATCGTGCAGAAATGGGTGCGCTGCGCGATCGCGCCGAACAGCGCCGAGAGCCCGAACGCCGCCCACAGCACCGAGGTGGCGAGGGCGTCCGGGTCGATCGGCGTCATCCGCCGGATTCTAGGTGCGGCCGCGTCGCGGCACGCTTGGCGACCGCTACTTCAGCGACGCGAGGCGCTCGCGGCCGGCTTGCGCGGCCTCGGAGTTCGGGTACGCCTTGAGCAGATCGTCGATCGTCTTGCGCGCGCCCTTCACGTCCTTCAGCTCGGCCTGGCAGTTCGCGATCGCGAGCATCGCCTCGGGCGACTTCGGGTGGTCGGGCGCGGCGCTGACGAGCGCGCGGAACGAGCCGATCGCCTCGCGGTACTGGCGCACGCCGTACTGCGCGTTGCCGAGCCAGAACAGCGCCGATTCGTTGTAGCCGCTGGCCGGCCAGCGCTTGCGGAACGCCGTCAGCGCGTTGGCGGTGCCGGCGAAATCGCTCTTGCGCAACAGCTCCATCGATTCGTCGTACTGGCGCTTCTCGTCGGGGTCGGCGGCGAACTCCTTGCCGTCGACCGAAACCTTCTGCGGCTCGAAGCGGCGGATGCGATCGTCGACGCCCGACTGCAGATCCTTCTGCTTGCGCTGCAGTTCCGAGACGACGCGCGTCAGCTCCTCGTTCTGGCCGCGCAGCTTGGCGTTGTCGCCGCGCACCTGCTCGAGCTGGTTGTTCAGGTCGAGCAGGCCGCGCTTGAGCTGGTCGATCTGCTCGGTCAGCTGCTGCTGGCCGACGCGCTGGCGCTCGGCGCCCTGCTCGATGCGCTGGCGGATGTCGAGGATCGCGCGGCGCGCCTCGTCGTCGTCGAACAGGCCGGCGCGCGCGCTCGGCGCGGCCAGCGCGGCACCGAGACCCAACACGACCGCGGCCACGCGCAGCGAGGCGTTCATCGTGCGCTCCTTCAACGGTAGTTGAGCTCGGCGCGGCGGTTCTTCGCGTACGCCGCCTCGTCGCTGCCCGGCACCGCCGGGCGCTCCTTGCCGAAGCTCACGGCCTCGACCTGGGTGCTCGTCGCGCCAAGCAGCGACAGCGATTTCGCGACCGCCTCGGCGCGCTTCTGGCCGAGCGCGAGGTTGTATTCGCTGCCGCCGCGCTCGTCGGTGTGGCCCTCGACCTGCAGGTGCTTCTTGCGGTCGGCGGCGAGCGCCTTCGCGAAGCGCTCGATCAGCGGGCGGTACTCGTCCTTCACGGCGTAGCTGTCGAAGTCGAAATAGACGGTGCGCGCGGCGAGGTTGTCGGCATCGCTGCCCGACTTGCTCAGGTCGACCGGCGCGACGCGGCTCTCGGCGCCGCCGCCCGGCCCCGCACCGGCGCCGCCGCCGGCGTTCGGCGTGCGGCTCTCGACCGGCGCGCCGCCGTTGTCGAGCGGCACGCTGGAGCAGCCGGCCATCAGCGCGGCAAAGGCCGCGGCGGCGATGGCCGCGGTGAGGGAAGCGGCGCGCGAAGCAGCGTGCGTCGTCGTGGCGTGCGAACTGCGCAGCGTCGGAAAGGCAATCGGGTTCATCGTGGGTCCTCTTCAGTGATCGAATTTGGTGGTCGCCCGCTAGCGGCCGAACGGGCCCCAGACGGGCTCGCGCACGTCGGCCGAGGTCGAGGCCAGGCGCGCCTTGATCTTGCCATCCAGCGTGGTGGTCATCAACACGTCGCGGCCCTGCGCGCGCGAGGCGTAGATCAGCAGCCGGCCGTTCGGCGCGAAGCTCGGGCTCTCGTCGTCGTTGCTGTCGGTCAGGCCGACCGGCTGCGCGCCGGGGCTCGACAGGTCGAGCGTGTACAGCTTGAACGCGCCGCCCTGGCGCGAGATGTAGGCGAGCGTGCGGCCGTCAGGGCTGATCGCCGGGCTGATGTTGTAGCTGCCGCCGAAGGTCACGCGCTCGGCGTTGCCACCACTCGTGGGCGTGCGGTAGATCTGCGGGCCGCCGCCGCGGTCGCTGACGAAGTAGATGCTCTTGCCGTCGGGCGCGAACGCCGGCTCGGTGTCGATGCCGCTGCTGGTCGTCAGGCGCCGCACGTTGCCGCCGCTGCGGTCCATCAGGTAGAGCTGCGAGCCGCCGTCGCGCGAGAGCGTGAGCGCGAGCGATTGCCCATCGGGCGACCACGCCGGCGCGCTGTTCGAGCCGCGGAAGTTCGCGATCTCGCGGCGCGCGCCGCTCGAGGTGTCTTGCACCACGACGACCGCCTTCTGCTTCTCGAACGACACGTAGGCGAGCGACTTGCCGTCGGGCGACCATGCCGGCGAGATGATCGGCTCGGGGCTGTTCAGCGCGACCTGCCCGCCCTCGCCGTCGGCATCGGCCACGCGCAGCGTGTAGCGCCCGCCGCCCTTGGTGACGTAGGCGATGCGGGTCGAGAACACGCCCTTGTCGCCGGTCAGCTTCTCGTAGATCACGTCGGCGATGCGGTGCGCGGCCAGGCGCAGATCGGCGCCGTCGACCGCGGTGCTCTGGCCGGCCAGCACGTTGCCTTTGACCACGTCCCAGAGCTTGAAGCGCACGTCGAAGCGGCCGTCGGCCAGCCGCGTGATGGAGCCGGCCGCGAGCGCATCGGCGGCGCGGCTGCGCCACTCGCTCATCACCGGCTGGCTGGTCTCGTCGAGCGCGCCCGGTGCGCTGCTCGTATCCACGCTTTTGAAGACGCCGCTGCGCTCGAGGTCGGCGCGCACGATCGCCGAGACCGAGAGCGACGGCGTGCTGCGCTCCTCGTCGCGGAACTTGACGATCGCGATCGGCAGCTGGGTCGCACCAACGCCGGTGATCTCGACGCGGAACTGAGCGCTCGCAGGCACGGCCGCGAGCATCGAGCCGAGGGCGAACAGGCCGGCGAGGAACGGAAACGATCTTGGAAAAAGTCGCATGACGGATGAAGAGTCGGATCGGTGGGGTTGGTTCAATGCAGGCGGTTCAGTCGAACGGCCGCGCCGGCGGGTGCGCGAGCAGGCCGAGCTTGAGGTAGCGATAGTAGGTGCCCTCGGCGACGTACAACGCGAGCACCAGCCCGAGCCGCCCGTCGAGCAGCCCGCGGCGCAGCACGTAGCAGCGCAGGAACGCCCAAAGGCCGTGCGACAGCGCCGCCGCCAGCCCGCCGCGCCGGCCGGCGCGCTGCTGATCGCCGGCGCGCCCGCTGCTGTAGCGATTCATCTTGTCGAGCGCACTCTCCAGCGTCGGCATGCTGTCGTGCAGCAGCTCGCCGCTCAAGCGGCCGACGCCGCCCTCGAGCATCAGACGTTCGTGCACGCGGTCGTCGGAGAAGCGCCCGGCCTCGCGGCGGAACAGCCGCAGCACGCGGTCGGGGTACCAGTCGCCGTGGCGCATCCACTGGCCGCAGAAGTTCGACAGCCGCGCGCATTCATAGCCCGCGAGCATGCCATCGGCGGGCCCGGCGACCGCGGCCGAGTCGTGTCCGGATGCGTCGGCGGCGACGACCGCGCGGATGCTTTCGGCCAGCGCCGGCGTGACGCGCTCGTCGGCATCGAGGCTCAGCACCCAGCGGCCGTGCGCCTGCGCCAGCGCACGGTTCTTCTGCGTGCCGAAGCCGGGCCAGTCGTCGGTGTTCACGACGGTCGCCCCGGCACGGCGCGCGATCTCGGCGGTGGCGTCGGTGCTGGCGTGGTCGAGCACGATCAGCTCGTCGGCGAAGGCCACCGAGGCCAGGCATCCGGCGATGTTCGCGGCCTCGTTGCGGGTGATGACGATGACCGAGAGCGCCGGTGCGGCCATG
>DATMIN010000307.1:0-2160 GCA_035554275.1 Burkholderiaceae bacterium | reverse complement strand
GCGCCAGACCGACGCCGCGGTGCACCAGGCCGAGGCCGGCAAGGCGGTCGCGTTGCAAGACCTGCAGACCGTGATCGTCAACCGCGGCGCACTCGAGGCCGGTGTCGAAGCCGCGCGGGCCGCCGTCAAGCTGGCCGAGATCGACCTCGACAACACGCAGGTGCGTGCGCCGCGCGACGGCCGGCTGGGCGAGGTCGGCGTCAAGCTCGGGCAGTACGCGACCCCCGGCACGCAGCTGATGACGGTGGTGCCCGAGCAGGTCTGGGTGATGGCGAACTTCAAGGAAGCGCAGACCGCGCGCATGGCGCCGGGCCAGGCCGTGCGGCTGCGCGTCGATGCGCTGGCCGATGCGGTGCTCACCGGCCATGTCGAGCGCATCTCGCCGGCCACGGGTTCGGAGTTCAGCGTCATCAAGAGCGACAACGCGGTCGGCAATTTCACGAAGATCCCGCAGCGGCTCACGGTGCGCGTGGCGGTCGACGAACGCCAGGCGAACGCGGCGCGGCTGCGGCCGGGCATGTCGGTCGAAGCGAGCGTCGATACCGCCACCGGAAGCAGCACGACCACCAAGGGGATCTGAGGCCATGCGCCGCATGCTGGGACTGAGTGGGGTGGTGGTCGCGGCACTGCTGCTGTCGGCTTGCGCGACGCCGCCGAGCCCGCGGCGCGAGCCCGTCGCGATGCCGGCGGCGTGGTCTGCGTCGGGCAGTGCCGCGGTCGTCGAGCCCGGCTGGTGGCGTGCCTTCGGCGACCCGGCGCTGCAGCACGTCGTCGAAGAGGCGCTGGCGCGCAACACCGACCTGCGGCTGGCCGCAGCGCGCGTCGCCGAAGCACGTGCGCTGAGCCAGGCGCAGCACGGCGCCGAGCTGCCCAATGTCGAGCTCGGCCTGGGCGCGCAGCGCGCCCGCGCGATCAGCGCGGCCACCGGCCGACCCTCTGACGCGACCACCACGCAGGCGCAGTTCCAGGCCGCCTACGAGGTCGACCTCTGGGGGCGTGTCGATGCGCTCGGCCGCGCTGCGGATGCGAACCTTGCCGCGAGTGTTTATGCGCGCGACGCGGCGGCGCTGAGCGTGGCGTCGACCGCCGCATCGGGCTACCTCGCGCTGCGCGCGCTCGACGCGCGGCTCGTCGTGGCACGCGACACGCTCGCCTCGCGCGAAGCCGCGGTCACGCTGGCCCGTTCACGCGAACACCAGGGCTACACGTCGAAGCTCGAACTCGCGCAAGCCGAGGCCGAGTACCGCGCCACCGCACAGGTCGTGCCGCAACTGGCGCTGTCGCTGAGCCGGCAGGAACATGCCTTGTGTGTGCTGCTCGGCCGCGCGCCGGGCCCGATCGAACGCGGCCTGCCGCTGGCCGAGATCACGCTACCGCCGCTGCCCGGCACGGGCCTGCCGTCCGCGCTGCTGCGCCGACGCCCGGACATCGCCGCTTCGGAGGAACAAGTCGCCGCCAGCGACGCGCAACTCGCCGCCGCGAGGGCGCAGCTGCTGCCGTCGCTGCGGCTCTCGGCCAGCCTGGGCACGGCCACGTCGAGCGCGCTGCATGGCGACCCATTCACGCTGTGGAGCCTGGGCGGCAGCGTGCTTGCGCCGATCTTCGAAGGCGGCCGGTTGAAGGCGCAGGTGCAGGCCACCGCGTCGCGGCGCGACCAGGCCTTGATCGGCTACGAGAAGGTGGTGCTCGGTTCGATGGCCGAGGCCGAAGACCAGCTCGCCGGCATCGAAGGTCTGCAGCAGCAGGCGGTGCAGGTCGAGGCGCAGCGGCAGGCGCTCGCCGACGCATTGCGCATCGCGGGCAACCGCTACCGCGAAGGCTATGCGTCTTACCTGGACCAGCTCGATGCGCAGCGCAGCCTGTTCAGCGCGGAACAGGCGTCGCTTCAGTTGCGCGCCGATCTGCTCAGTGCGCAGGTGGGCTTGTACCGCGCGTTGGGTGGTGGCTGGCAGGCCGAGGCGGCGGTGACGGCGGCAAAGTGATTGAGTGCACCAAGCGCGTGAGGCCCCGCCAGCATGATCCCGATCTGGCCGTCATTCCAGCATCAGTCTTGTCCAACGGTGGTACCTGTGGGTGTTCCACTCCAACGCGGTGGTTCACTGTGTGCTGGACCAATCACGTTATGGCGCGCCTATGATGACGTAAGCGATTACGCCAACT
>DATMIN010000306.1:0-2246 GCA_035554275.1 Burkholderiaceae bacterium | reverse complement strand
GCCCGACGCGGGCGACGCGCAGATGATCCTCGCGGCGCGGCGCGCCGAGGCGCACGAGTTCATCCAGGGCCTGACCGACCCGAAAGGCCGGCAGGGCTACGACGCGCACGTCGGCGAACGCGGCGTCAAGCTCAGCGGCGGCCAGCGCCAGCGCATCGCGATCGCGCGCGTGATGCTGAAGGACGCGCCGATCCTGCTGCTCGACGAGGCGACGAGCGCGCTCGACAGCGAGGTCGAGGCGGCGATCCAGGCGAGCCTGTACCGGCTGATGGAGGGCAAGACGGTGGTCGCGATCGCGCACCGGCTGTCGACGATCGCGGCGATGGACCGCCTGATCGTGCTCGACCAGGGCCGCATCGTCGAGCAGGGCGACCACCGCAGCCTGCTCGCGCAGGGCGGCCTCTACGCGCGGCTGTGGGCGCACCAGAGCGGCGGCTTCCTCGTCGACGAAGACGACGAGCCGCTGCTCGACGACATCGCCGCGCGCTAGTTCGTCTAGGCCCGCGCGCTGCGGCGCAGCGTCCAGATGAGGTACGCGACGACCGCGACGTTGAACACCAGCGTCGCGACCTTGATCGCGCTCGGCTTCTGCAGCAGCTCGTAGATCTCGGCCGGCACGTAGATCGCGCCGCTCGCCGCGCCCAGCCACGCGGCCCAGCGCCGCCCGAACCAGAGGCCATAGGCCTCGGCCCAGCGCAGCGCGGTGTAGAGCAGCGCGAGCGCCGCGAAGCCCCACAGGCGCGCGTCGGTGACGCGCGACGCGACGTCGAGGAAGATGCCGGCGTAGTGCTGCTCGGGGTCGATGTGCAGCCGCGTCACCAGCGACTCGGCGATGTGCCGCACGTCGCGGTGCACCAGCGCCAGCAGGCCGAAGCCGGCGCCGAAGACGATCAGGCCCTTGACGGCTTCCATCAGCGCGACGGCGCGCAGCGCGGGGTTCGGCGCCGGGGTGGCGGTGGGGGTCATGCGGTCGGCCGTCACCGGCGCAAGAAAAAACGAAGGCGCGATCATTTCACACCTTCACGCGAGCCGGCCCCGCGGCCGCCGCGCGTCACTTCGTCGTTGGCAGCGCCGCGGCGGCCTGACGCGCCGCGCCCGAGGCACTGACGCGCCACACGACGTTGCCGACATCGTCGGCCACCAGCAGTGCGCCGGTCTTGTCGAGCGCGACGCCGACCGGGCGGCCGTTGGCCTGACCGTCGGCGCTGAGGAAGCCGGTCAGCACCTCGATCGGCGGGCCGCTCGGGCGCCCGCCGGCGAACGGCACGAAGATCACCTGGTAGCCGCTGCGCGGATCGCGGTTCCACGAGCCGTGCTGGCCGACGAACATGCCGCTCGCGAACGGCGCCGGCAGGCTCGTGCCCTTCGACGACACGAGGCCGAGCGAGGCGGTGTGCGGGCCGAGCGCGTAATCGGGCGCGATCGCCTTGGCCACCAGGTCGGACCGCGGCGGTGTCGCGCGCTCGTCGACGTGCTGGCCGTAGTAGCTGTACGGCCAGCCGTAGAAGCCGCCTTCCTTCACCGACGTGAGGTAGTCGGGCACGAGGTCGCTGCCGAGCTCGTCGCGCTCGTTGGCCACCGTCCACAGCGTGCCGGTCGTCGGCTCCCACGCCATGCCGTTGGGGTTGCGCAGCCCGGTGGCGAACAGGTGCTTCGCACCCGTCGCGGGATCGATCTGCCAGATCGCGGCGCGGCCGTCTTCCGCGGCCATGCCGTTCTCGCCGACGTTGCTGTTCGAGCCGACCGTCGCGTACAGCGCGCGGCCGTCGGGGCTGGCGATCACGTTCTTGGTCCAGTGGTGGTTGATCGTGCCGGCGGGCAGGTCGGTGACCTTCTGCGGCGCGGCGTCGATGCGCATCGCGCCCGGCGTGTACGGATACTTGACGATCGCATCGGTGTTCGCGATGTACAGGTCGTTGCCGATCAGCGCGATGCCGAACGGCGACGCGAGATTGGCGATGAAGACGCTGCGCGTTTCGGCGACGCCGTCGCCGTCGGCGTCGCGCAGCAGCGTGATGCGGTTCGCGCTCGCCGGCCCGGCGCCGGCACGCTTCATCAGCAGCTTCATCACCCAGCCCTTGATGCCCTTGCCGTCGTCGGGCTTCGGCGGCGCATTCGTCTCGGCGACGAGCACGTCGCCGTTGGGCAGCGTGTAGAGCCAGCGCGGGTGATCGAGCCCGACCGCGAACGCCGCGACCTGGGTGCCGGGCGCGGCGACCGGCGTGGTGCCCGCCGGCCAGCCGCGC
>DATMIN010000305.1:0-4565 GCA_035554275.1 Burkholderiaceae bacterium | reverse complement strand
GCGTGGTCGCCGGCGCAGGCTCGCTCACCGCGACGGCCGGTGCGGCGGTGTCGAACAGCGAGAGCTGGAGCGTGTCGAAGGCGGCAGCGCGCAATCCCATCGCGCGCGCCTCAGACGTCGGGCGCGACGGTCGCCGGCCCGGTCGTCGAGCGGCCGGCGTACGCGTCGGGGTCGAGCCGGTGCATCTCGGCCTCGATCCATTCCTCGACCTCGCGCATCAGCTCGTCTGGCTTGCGGCCGGTCGACGCGATCGGCGGGCCGACCGACACGTCGATCACGCCGGGCCGCAGCACGAAGCTCTTGCGCGGCCAGCAGCGCGCCGAGGTCACGGCCACCGGCAGCACCGGCCGCTCGGCCTGTATCGCCAGCCGCGTGCCGCCGCTCTTGTAGGTGCCGCGCTGGCCGCGCGCGGCGCGCGTGCCCTCGGGGAACATGATCACCCAGTGGCCCTTGGCCATGAACTCTCGGCCCTGCGCGGCGACGAGGTTCCAGGCCTCGGCGCGCTTGCCGCGGTCGATGTGGATCATGTCCATGCGCGCCATCGCCCAGCCGAAGAACGGGATGTAGAGCAGCTCGCGCTTGAACACATAGCACAGCGGGTGCGGCATCAGGCCCGGGAACGCGAACGTCTCCCAGGTCGACTGGTGCTTGGGCAGCATCACCACCGGCGAATCGGGCAGGTTCTCGAAGCCGTGCAGCCGCGCGTGCACGCCGCAGATCACCTTCGCGCCCCAGATCGCGGTGCGCAGCCAGCCCACGCACATCCAATACACGACGTTGCCGCGCGCGAAGATCGACACCACCAGCACCGCGAGCGCCCACGGCACCACGGTCACGGCCATGAACAGCACGAACAGCGCCGAGCGGATCGCATTGAACGCGTGGCGCATGGTCAGTCGAGCCTGCCGAAGCCGGAGTCGACGCCGCCGGTGTCGACGCGGCTGCGGCGCTCTTCGCGAATCAGATGCTCGGCGAACGCCGCGAGGTCGGCATGCACCTGCGTGCCCGGCACCTGGCCGCACAGCGCCTCGAGCGCGGCGGCGTCGAGCGCGCCGCTCTTGCCGGTGCGCACGAGGTGCGTCGGGCAGCCGGCCGCGGCGCCGGCCTGCAGGTCGCGCAGCGAATCGCCGACCACCGGCACCTCGCGCAGCGCGACGCCGAAGCGCTCGCCGATCTGCTCCATCAGCCCGGGCAGCGGCTTGCGGCAGCGGCAGGTGTCGCCCGGCGCGTGCGGGCAGAAGAACACCGCGTCGACGCGGCCGCCGCGCTTGGCGAGCAGCCCGTTCATCTTCGCGTGCATCGCGTTCAACGTGGCCATGTCGAAGGTGCCGCGGCCCAGGCCCGACTGGTTGGTCGCGACCACGGTGTGCCAGCCGGCGTGGTTCAGCCGCGCGATCGCCTCGAGCGCGCCCGGCAGCGGCACCCACTCGTCGGCGTTCTTGACGAAGTCGTCGCGGTCCTCGTTGATCGTGCCGTCACGGTCGAGGATGACGAGCTTGATCGGGTTCATGCGGCGGCTTCCCCGGCGCGTCGCCGGGCCCACGCCAAAACGCTCTCGACGGCCTGCTGCGAGGGGTCGAGAGCGCCGATGCGCTCGCAAAGCGTCTCGATGTCGATCATTCGTTCCTTCAGCAAGACGCCCAAGTCGTGGATGTCGGGGCAGATGGCGGTCACGTCGTCGATATAGTGGAACGACGCCCGCGACATCCAGTCGGCCGGCATCACGGCAGTCTCCGGGCCCACGCCATCGGCATGGTAGCCAAACGTCTCGTCGAAGCTCGACAGGGCGCCGATCGCGCCGTCGATCAGGTCCGCGCGCTCGGGATGGATCGCCGGGTACAGATCGACTTCGCGCGAGGTCAGCAACGCGGCCGGCGCATCGGGAAAGGGCAGCAAGACGGCCTGGCTGCCCACCACGACGAGCGAGTTCTCGCTGGCAATCGCGGCTGCCGCGCGCAACACGTGCTCGAGCTGTGCACGGTTCATGCGGAACGCGCGGCGCGCAGCAGCGCCATGCGCTCGGCCTGCGTCACGAGCGTCGACATCGGCGAAACGCTGCGCAGCAACGCACCGCGATCATCGTCGGCGCAGACCACGCGCTCGAGATCGGCCACATCGCCGAGCAGCAACGACTTCCATTCCTCCCAATACGGATCGGACCGCGTCGGGCCGGATTGCTGGCGCCACCGCATCAACTGCGCACGCACCGGCTCGATCCGCGCCGGATCGGCGCGCAGGCGCGCCAGCGCCAGCCGGTGTGCGGCGAGCAGGAACTGGTCGATCTGCTGTTGCCGATTCATGCGGGATTATTGAGTCACCGCGCTCAGTTCGCCAGCCTCGACAAATCGGCGACGCGGTTCATCGCCGCGTGCAATGTGGCGAGCAGGCCGAGCCGGTTGGCGCGCAGCGCGGGGTCGTCGGCGTTGACCATCACCGCGTCGAAGAACGCGTCGACCGGCGCCTTCAGCGGCGCCAGCGCCGTCAGCGACGCCGCGTAGTCGCCGCGCTCGAAGGCGGCGCGCGAGCCCGGATCGGCCTCGCGCAGCGCCGCGGCGAGCGCGGCCTCGGCCGGCTCGACGAGCAGTGCCGCGTCGATCTGCGCTGGCGGCGGTGCCTCGCTCTTCTTCAGGATGTTGCCGACGCGCTTGTTCGCGGCGGCGAGCGCCGCGGCCTCGGGCAGCGCGCCGAACGCGCGCACGGCCGCCAGCCGCAGCGGCAGCTGGCCCCAGCCACCCGGGCGCACTGCGATCACCGCGTCGACCTCGTGCGCGCTGTAGCCGAGTTCGCGCAGGTAGCCGACGAGGCGTTCGTAGAGGAAGTGCATCACCGCCTCGCGCCCATGACCGTCACCCTGGCCGTGGCCGGCCGGGAACGCGGCTTGCGCGGTCGCGACGAGTTCGGGCACCGCGAGCGGCAGCGCGCGCTCGACCAGCATCCGGATCACGCCGAGCGCGTGGCGGCGCAGCGCGAACGGGTCCTTGTCGCCGGTGGGCAGCGCGCCGATGCCGAACAGGCCGACCAGCGTCTCGAGCTTGTCGGCCAGCGCGACCGCCAGCCCGACCTCGTTGCGCGGCAGCGCGTCGCCGGCGAAGCGCGGCTTGTAATGGTCTTCGATCGCGAGCGCGACGGCTTCGGTCTCGCCGTCATGGCGTGCGTAGTAGCCGCCCATCGTGCCCTGCAACTCTGGGAACTCGCCGACCATGTCGGTCAGCAGATCGGCCTTCGCGAGCATCGCGGCGCGGTCGGCGGCTTGCACGAGTGCCGCATCGCCCAGCGTCGCCGCGATGCCGCGTGCGATCGCGCGCACGCGCTCGCTGCGCTCGCCCTGCGTGCCGAGCTTGCCGTGGTAGACGACCTTGCCCAGGCCCGCGACGCGCGACTCGAGCGTGCGCTTGCGGTCCTGGTCGAAGAAGAACTTCGCGTCGGCCAGACGCGGCCGTACGACCCGCTCGTTGCCCTCGATCACGCGGCTTGCGTCGGCCGGGCGGATGTTGCTGACGACGAGGAACTTGCTCGTGAGTCGACCCGCCGCATCGAGCAGCGGGAAGTACTTCTGGTTCGCCTTCATCGTCAGGATCAGGCACTCGGGCGGCACCGCGAGGAATTCTTCCTCGAAGCGGCACACCAGCACGTTCGGCCGCTCGACCAGCGCGGTCACCTCGTCGAGCAGCGCGGCGTCGTCGATCGGCGCGAGGCCCTGCGCGGCGCCGGCGGCCTGCAGTTGGCGCGCGATCTCGGCGCGGCGCGCGTCGAAGCCGGCGATCACCGCGCCCTGCGTCGCGAGCGCTTCGACGTAGTCGTCGGCATGCGCGAGCTCGATCGGATCGATCGCGGCCTCGAAGCGGTGGCCGTGCGTGACGCGGCCGGCTTTGAGCCCGAGCGCGCGCACCGGCACCACCTCGCGGCCGTGCAGCGCGACCAGGCCGTGTGCCGGGCGCACGAAGTTCACGCTGGCCCAGCCGTCGGCGAGCTGGTAGCTCATCACCTTCGGGATCGGCAGGTTCGCGAGCGTCTCGTCGAGCGCCTTCTGCAGCCCTTCGGCGAGCGTGGCGCCGGTGACGATGCTGTCGAGGAACAGCGCCTCGGCCTTGCCGTCGATCTGGCGTTTCAGGCGCGCCACGGCCGACGCGTCGGCGCCGAGGCTCGCGAGCTTCTTCAGCAGCGCCGGCGTGGCCTCGCCGGCCGCGTTCAGGCCGACGGCCACCGGCATCAGCTTGTGCGACACGGCCTTGTCGGGCGCTTGCGCGCGCACCGCGGTGGCGTGCGCCGCGAGCCGGCGCGGCGAAGCGAATGCCGTGATCCGCGTTCCGTCGTCGGCCAGGCCCTGCGCCTTCAGGCTCGCGCCGAGCGACGCGGCGAACGCCTCGCCGAGCTTCTTCAGTGCCTTCGGCGGCAGCTCTTCGACGAACAGTTCGACGAGCAGGTTGGCGTTCGTGGTCATGCCGCCGCGTCCCGATCCATCTGCGCCTCGACCTCTTCGGCCCATGGGCGCGGCGCCATCGGGAACGGCGGCGCGAGCCTTCGCCTGCTCTCCTTGTAGCTCTTCGCCACGGCGCGCGCGAGAT
>DATMIN010000304.1:0-2194 GCA_035554275.1 Burkholderiaceae bacterium | reverse complement strand
GCCGATGTCGCCGAACTGGCCGGCTACGCACTGACGATCGAACAGCACTACGGCCGCGCCATGGACATCGAATGGGGCAGGGACGGCGTCGACGGCAAGCTCTACATCCTGCAGGCGCGCCCCGAGACCGTGAAGAGCCAGCAGGAGGGCAAGGTCGAGCAGCGCTACAAGCTGATGGCACGCGGCACCGTGCTCGCCGAAGGCCGCGCGATCGGTCAGAAGATCGGCACCGGCCCGGTACGCATCGTCCACAGCATCGCCGAGATGGACACCGTGCAAGCCGGCGACGTGCTCGTCACCGACATGACCGACCCGAACTGGGAGCCGGTGATGAAGCGCGCCAGCGCGATCGTCACGAATCGCGGCGGGCGCACCTGCCACGCGGCGATCATCGCGCGCGAGCTCGGCATTCCGGCGGTCGTGGGCTGCGGCGACGCGACCGAGGTGCTGACCGAGGGCGCGCTGGTCACGGTGGCGTGCTCGGAAGGCGACACCGGCTACATCTACGACGGCCTGCTCGAGACCGAGATCACCGAGGTGCAGCGCGGCGCGCTGCCGGAATCGCCGGTGAAGATCATGATGAACATCGGCAACCCGCAGCTCGCGTTCGACTTCGCGCAGATGCCCAACAGCGGCGTCGGCCTGGCGCGGCTCGAGTTCATCATCAACAACAACATCGGCGTGCACCCGAAGGCGATCCTCGACTACCCGAACATCGACAGCGACTTGAAGAAGGCGGTCGAGAGCGTGGCACGCGGCCATGCGTCGCCGCGCGCGTTCTACGTCGACAAGCTGACCGAAGGCATCGCGACGATCGCCGCCGCGTTCTGGCCGAAGCCGGTGATCGTGCGGCTGTCGGACTTCAAGAGCAACGAGTACCGCAAACTGATCGGCGGCTCGCGCTACGAGCCCGAGGAAGAGAACCCGATGCTGGGCTTTCGCGGTGCGTCGCGCTATGTCAGCGAGGCGTTCGGCGAGGCCTTCGCGATGGAGTGCGAGGCGCTCAAGCGCGTGCGCGACGACATGGGGCTGACGAACGTCGAGATCATGGTGCCGTTCGTGCGCACGCTGGCACAGGCCGCGGCGGTGGTGGGCATGCTCGCCGATCGCGGCCTGAAGCGCGCGGCCGCCGGCGGCACCGACGGGCTGCGCGTGATCATGATGTGCGAGGTCCCGAGCAACGCGGTGCTGGCCGATCGCTTCCTCGAGCACTTCGACGGCATGTCGATCGGCTCGAACGACCTGACGCAGCTGACGCTCGGCCTGGATCGCGATTCGGGCATGGAGATCCTGGCGAAGGACTTCGACGAGCGCGACCCGGCGGTGAAGGCGCTGATCGCGCAGGCGATCACCGCGTGCCGCGCGGCCGGCAAGTACGTCGGCATCTGCGGCCAGGGCCCGAGCGACCACCCCGACTTCGCCGACTGGCTGACCGACCAGGGCATCGCGTCGATCTCGCTCAACCCGGATTCGGTGATCGAGACCTGGCGCCGCCTCGCGGCGCGCTGAGTTGGAGCCCCTCGCCTCGCGGGTACGCGAGTCGATCCCCACGGGCCTCGAAGGGGCCCCTGCGTGGCCCTCGGATCGGGCCTTGCTTGGGGCGGCCCGGCGCGGCGGCCCGGCGCGCCGACATCACAGCGCAAGGGCCATCAGGTCCTTCGCGAAGTAGCGCCCGTCGACGCGGATCGCGCGCGGCAGGCTGCCGTAGCGCGTGAAGCCGTGCGCTTCGTAGAGGCGGATCGCCGGCGCGTTGCCCGCGGTCACACTCAGCGTCAGCATCTCGAGCCCGTCGGCGCGGCGCGCGGCCGCGATGCACGCGACCAGCAGCGCGCGGCCGATCGCGCGGCCTTGCCATTCGTCGCGCACCATCATGCCGACGACGTGGCTGAGGTGGCGCCCCTTTGCGCGCGTCTCGCGCTCGCAGCTGATCGCGCCGACCAGCGCCGCGCCGATCCACGCGCCGAGCGTGAAGTGGCCGCCTTCGGGCCGGTCGAGACCAAGCCGCGATCGATAGCTCTCGGCGCTGCGCGCCTGCGCCTCGGCGGCGTCGGATGTGAACGCGCTCGGGTGCGCGGCCAGCACCGCGTCGCGCAGCGCCTTGTACGCGGGCAGATCGCCGGGTTGGAGCGCGCGGATCACCACGCCGTCTTGCATCGTCGCGCGCCGGCTCAGCCGCCGATGTAGTGCATCTCGA
>DATMIN010000303.1:0-3414 GCA_035554275.1 Burkholderiaceae bacterium | reverse complement strand
CGGCGGTGGCGGCGGCTACGGTGGCGGCAGCAGCGGCGGTGGCGGCGGCTACGGCGGTGGCGGCGGTGGCCGCTCCGGTGGTGGCGGCGGCTACGGCGGTGGCGGCGGCAGCCGTTCCGGCGGCGGCGGCGGCGGTAGCCGCGGCGGCTACTGATCGATCGCGAAATCTCGGCCGGCCGATACCGGTCGACTCGAACCAGGCGGTGGCGCGCGAGCCCACCGCCTTTTTCGTGGGCGCTGCGATCAGGCCGGCGGCCGCGGCTGGCGCGGCTTGCGGCCGCGGCCACTGGCGAGGCGGTCGAACCACGCGTCGGGCAGCATCCGCATCAGGCCGGCGACGATCGCCATCTGCCACGGGATCACGCGGTAGCGCTCGCCGCGCTCGATCGCGCGCAACGCGCGCTCGGCGAACACCTCGGCCGGCACGATGAACGGCATGCGGTACGGGTTGCCGCGGCTCAGCGGCGTGTCGACGTAGCCGGGCACGAGCGTCGTCACCGTGACGCCGCTGCCGCGCAGCTCGATGCGCAGGCTCTCGCAGTAGCTGATCACCGCGGCCTTGCTCGAGCAGTACGCGCCGTGCCCGGCCAGCCCGCGGATGCCCGAGACGCTGGCCACGCCGACGAGCGCGCCCGAGCCGCGCGCGCGCATCGCGGCGACGAACGGATGAAACGTCGCCGCGGTGCCGAGGTTGTGGGTCTCGTAGATCGTGCGCATCACCTCGAGATCGTCGTATTCCGCGGTGTCCATGCCGATGCTGATGCCGGCGCTGGCGATTACCACGTCGGGCAGCCCCTGCGCGGCGATGCACGCGTGACCGGCGGCGACGATCGCCGGCACATCGCGCACATCGGCGCGGTACACCGCGGCCGCGGTGGCGTCGATGCCCTGCGCCTGCAACCAGGCCTGCATGGCGTCGACCCGGCGCGCCACCAGGGCGAGCCGCCAGCCGGCGCGGTGCAAGCGCAGCGCCAGCGCCTGCCCGATGCCGCTCGACGCGCCGGTGACGAACGCGAGCCGCGCCGCGCTCACGGCTTCGCGGCCGGCGGCGTCAGCAGCGCGCGCACGTGACCTTTGAGCGTGAGCAGGCCGGCCAGGTTGTCGTAGTTCATCGCGTCGGCGCGCACCTCGGAGCCGCCCTGCGTCACGACCACCGGCAGGTGCGAGCGCACCTGCTCGCTGTACTGCAGGCAGTGCAGGAACTCGCCGCGGAAGTCGGTGGCGGGCTCGGCGGCAGTGGCCTCGCGCACCACGTGCGCGCCGCCGCTCAGCTGCACCTCGCTGCCGTCGCGGTTCGCGAGCGCCTGGCGCGCGGTCGCGATCGTCACGCGGCCGTCCTCGCCGATCGCGCGGATGCGTGGGTTGTCGATCTCGTAGGTCTCGGTGTCGGGGTAGTGGCGCATCAGGTCGCCTTCGATCTGCACCCGCATCGCGCCGCTGGCGGCGAAGCGGCGCACGAGGAACTGCGTCATCGTGTAGTCGGGCTCGTGGCGCAGCGGCGCGACGACGCGGTCGGTGTCGGCCAGCGGCGTGTTCTTCACCAGCCACCAGGTGCCGAGCGCGAGCACCGCCATCAGCAGCAGCGGCAGGTAGGTCGAGCCGGCCTCGAGCACGCGCAGGTGCCACGGCACACGCGGCCGCGGCGCGGGCGGCGGCGCCGCGTCGAGCACCAGATCCTCGAGCACCGCGTTCACGGTCGGGCCCTCACGCGGCGCCGCCGTCGAGCGTCAGCAGGTGGTCTTGCAGCGCTTGGCGGTAGCGCCCGGCGGCGAGCAGCAGCAGGTCGCAGCATTCGCGCGCCGCGCCGGCGCCGCCGCGCGCTGCGGTGACGTGGTGCGCGACCGCCTTCACTTCGATGTGAGCGTTCGCGGGCGCGCAGGCGAACGCGGCGCGCGTCAGCAGCGGCAGGTCGGGCCAGTCGTCGCCCATCGCGGCGAGCGTGTCCCAGCCGAGGCCGAGCGGCCCCATCAGCGACTGCGCGGCGGCGAGCTTGTCGGCCGCGCCATAGACGGCGTGCGCGATGCCGAGGTCGGCGACGCGGCGCCGCACCGCCGCCGAATCGCGCCCGGTGATCACGACCGGCTCGATGCCGTGGCGCGCGAGCAATTTCAGGCCGTGGCCGTCGAGCGTGGAGAACGGCTTGAACGCCTCGCCGTGCTCGCCGATGTAGAGCGTGCCGTCGGTGAGCACACCGTCGACATCGAAGATCGCCCAGCGGATGCCCTGCGCCAGCAGCAGCAGCTCAGGCGGATGCGACAGGCGCGGTTCGATCGCGCGCGCGGCAGCTGCCGCCATCAGATGACCTTCGCTCTCATCAAGTCGTTCGAGTTGAGCGCGCCGACGAGCAGGCCGGCGGCATCGACGACGAGCACGCTGGTGACGCGATGCAGCTCCATCAGGTCGGCCGCGTCGACCGCGAGCGCGTCGGCGCCGATGCGCTTCGGCTCGGCGTGCATCACGTCGGCGGCGCGCAGCGCGAGCAGGTCGGCGCCCTGCTCGATCAGGCGGCGCAGGTCGCCGTCGGTGAAGATGCCGAGCACACGCCGATCGGTATCGACGACGGCCGTGAAGCCCAGGCCCTTCGCGCTCATCTCGCGCAACATCGCGGGCAGCGCGGTCTGCGGGCCGACCGCGGGCGCCGCGTCGCCGCTGCGCATCAGGTCGCGCACGTGCATCAGCAGCTTGCGGCCGAGGCTACCGCCGGGATGCGAGCGCGCGAAGTCTTCCTCGCGGAAGCCGCGCGCGTCGAGCAGCGCGACCGCGAGCGCGTCGCCGAGCGCCATCTGCGCAGCGGTGCTGGCGGTCGGCGCGAGGTTCAACGGGCAGGCTTCCTGCTCGACCGCGCTGTCGAGCACGTGGTCGGCGTGGCGCGCGAGCGTCGAGTCGGCACCGCCGGTCATCGCGACCAGCGTGACGCCCAGGCGTTTGAGCGCCGGGATGATCGCGCCGAGCTCGTCGCTCTCGCCGGAGTTCGAGATCGCCAGCACGATGTCGCCCGGCGCGACCATGCCGAGATCGCCGTGGCTGGCCTCGCCCGGATGCACGAACAGCGCCGGCGTGCCGGTCGAGGCGAGCGTGGCGGCGATCTTGCGGCCGACGTGCCCGCTCTTGCCCATGCCCATCACGACGACGCGCCCGCGCCCGTCGAGGACCGCGCGGCAGACGGCTGCGAACGCGTCGCCCTGGCGCGCCTTCAGGCCGAGCAGCGCGCGCGCCTCGATGTCGAAGGTTTCGCGCGCGAGCTGCAGCGCGCGCTCGGCGCTGAACTCGGGGGATGCGGGTTTTGCAGGCACTGTGCGGCGCGGGGCGTCCAGTAGGATCGGCCGATTCTATGAGCCCGGCCGCGCGCGGCCGCCCGCCCGCCCCCACTGGCGGCACGCCGCTTGCAACCTCCCGCGCCGATGATCTCGTCCC
>DATMIN010000302.1:0-7344 GCA_035554275.1 Burkholderiaceae bacterium | reverse complement strand
GCTGCCCGCGCTGCTGGAAGACATCGCGCTGTTCCCGCAGACGCTGATCAACGTGCGCCTCGCGCCCGGCACCGACTGGGCCGCGAGCCCGGGCCTGTCGACCGCGCAGGCGCAGGTCGAGCGCGAACTCGGCGGGCAGGGGCGGGTGCTGATCCGAGCCTCGGGCACCGAACCGCTGGTGCGGGTGATGGTCGAGGCGCGCGACGCCGCGCAGGCCCGCCAGGGGGCAGAGCGGATCGCGCGCTGCCTCGCCTGACGCTCGCGCTGCGAGCGTCGCCGCCGCAAATGACAGCCGCGTGAAACGAATGTGACAGCTTCGCGGCGGGCTGAGTGCTGCGTCACAGGCCTGTCACACGCGAAAACTAGAGTCACCGGCAACCCATCCTCACCCAGAAAGGTGTGCCTGTGAAGCTCGCTCTTCGTTCTGCTGCCGCCGCGCTCGTGCTCGGCGGCGCCCCCCTGCTGTCGTTCGCCCAGGACGTGACGGGCGCCGGCGCGTCGTTCCCCGCGCCGGTCTACGCCAAGTGGGCCGATGCCTACAACAAGGCGACCGGTGCGCGCATCAACTACCAGTCGGTCGGCTCGGGCGCCGGCATGAAGCAGATCGCCGCGAAGACGGTCGACTTCGGCGCGTCGGATGCGCCGCTGAAGGACGAAGACCTGGCGAAGGACGGCCTGGTCCAGTTCCCGATGGTGATCGGCGGCGTCGTGCCGGTCGTCAACATCGCTGGCGTCGCGCCCGGCAAGCTCAAGCTGACCGGCCAGGTGCTCGGCGACATCTATCTCGGCAAGATCACGAAGTGGAACGACCCCGCGATCACGGCGCTGAACGCCGGCCTCGCGTTGCCCGACGCGGCCGTCACCGTGGTGCGCCGCGCCGACGGCTCGGGCACGAGCTTCAACTTCACGAACTACCTGTCGAAGGTCAACGCCGAGTGGAAGACGAAGGTCGGTGAAGGCACCGCGGTGAACTGGCCGACCGGTGCCGGCGGCAAGGGCAACGAAGGCGTGTCGTCGTACATCCAGCGGCTGCCGAACTCGATCGGCTATGTCGAATACGCGTACGCGAAGCAGAACAAGATGGCCTACACGCTGCTGCAGAATCAGGCCGGCAACTTCGTCGCGCCCGAGGACGACAGCTTCAAGGCCGCGGCCGCCAACGCCGACTGGAGCAAGACCTTCTACCAGGTGCTGACCGGCCAGCCGGGCAAGGACTCGTGGCCGATCACCGCCGCGACCTTCATCATGATGCACAAGGTGCAGGACAAGCCCGCCAACGCCAGCAACGCGCTGAAGTTCTTCGACTGGGCCTACGCCAGCGGCGACAAGATGGCCACCGAACTCGACTATGTGCCGATGCCCGACTCGGTCAAGACGCTGGTGCGCAAGCTCTGGGCCGATCAGCTGAAAGACGCCGCCGGCAAGGCGATCGCCTCCAAGTAACGTTGCGCTCACGATCGCCGCTGCGCCGGGCGCGGCGGGGTCGCGTGGGCCGAATCGAGGAGCCGACGTGGCCGCTACACTCCCCGCGAGACCGTACCACGAGCCCGCGCCGATGGACCGCACCCAGACGCCAGGCCGCCCGCCCGCGCCGCGCCGCGCGGCGCCCTGGATCGACACCCTCTTCGCCACGCTCGCCCATGCGGCCGCGTGGCTGACGCTCGCGCTGCTGGCCGGCATCATCGTCTCGCTGATCATCGGCGCCGCGCCGGCGATCCGCGCCTACGGGCTGTCGTTCCTGTGGACCAGCGAGTGGGATCCGGTCCAGAACAGGTACGGCGGCCTGGTGATGATCTACGGCACGCTGATGACCTCGCTGATCGCGCTGGTCATCGCGGTGCCGGTGAGCTTCGGCATTGCCCTGTTCCTCACCGAGCTGTCGCCGGCCTGGCTGAAGCGGCCGCTCGGCACCGCGATCGAGCTGCTCGCGGCGATTCCCTCGATCGTCTACGGCATGTGGGGGTTGCTCGTGTTCAGCCCGCTGCTGTCGCAGTACGTGCAGCTGCCGATGCAGAAGCTGTTCGGCGGCGTGCCGTACCTGGGCGCGCTGTTCTCGGGGCCGCCGGTGGGCATCGGGCTGCTGTCGGCCGGCATCATCCTCGCGATCATGATCATCCCGTTCATCGCCTCGGTGATGCGCGATGTGTTCGAGGTCACGCCGGCGCTGCTGAAGGAATCGGCCTACGGCCTGGGCTCGACGACCTGGGAGGTGATGTTCAAGGTCGTGCTGCCGTACACCAAGACCGGCGTGGTCGGCGGCATCATGCTCGGCCTGGGCCGTGCGCTCGGCGAGACGATGGCGGTCACGTTCGTGATCGGCAACCAGAACCAGCTCAACTCGGCGTCGCTGTTCGAGGCCGCCAACAGCATCACCTCGGCGCTGGCCAACGAGTTCGCCGAGGCCGGCGAGGGCCTGCACCAGGCCTCGCTGATCTACCTCGGCCTGGTGCTGTTCTTCATCACCTTCGTCGTGCTGGCATTCTCGAAGTTGCTGCTGGCGCAACTGAAGAAGGGCGAGGGGACGCGCGCATGAACACCACCGCGACGATGGCCGCCAATGCGGCTGCCCACCAGGCCTCGCGCGTGAGCAAGCACGCGCGGCGCAAGCGCGTCAATGCGATCGCGCTGACGCTGTCGCTCGCGGCGATGGCGTTCGGGCTGTTCTGGCTGATCTGGATCCTCGTCGAGACCGTGATCCTCGGCCTCGGCGGGCTGAACCTGTCGCTGTTCACGCAGATGACGCCGCCGCCGCAGGCCGAGGACGGCGGCCTCGCGAACGCGATCTTCGGCTCGGTGACGATGGTCGGCCTGGCCACGCTGCTGGGCACGCCGATCGGCATCCTCGCCGGCATCTACCTCGCCGAATACGGCCAGAAGACCTGGCTCGGCAGCGCCACCCGCTTCATCAACGACATCCTGCTGGCCGCGCCGTCGATCGTGATCGGCCTGTTCATCTACTCGGTCGTGGTCGCGCGGATGAAGAGCTTCTCGGGCTGGGCCGGCGTGCTGGCGCTGACGCTGATCGTGATCCCGGTCGTGATCCGCACCACCGAGAACATGCTGGCGCTGATCCCGAACGCGCTGCGCGAGGCGGCCTATGCGCTCGGCACGCCGAAGTGGAAGGTCATCATGACGGTGACGCTGAAGGCCGCGCGCGCCGGCGTGCTGACGGGCGTGCTGCTCGCGCTCGCGCGCATCGCCGGCGAGACCGCGCCGCTGCTGTTCACCGCGCTGTCGAACCAGTTCTGGACCAGCGACTTGAAGTCGCCGATGGCGAGCCTGCCGGTGACGATCTTCAAGTTCGCGATGAGCCCGTACGAGAACTGGCAGAAGCTGGCGTGGGCCGGCGTCTTCCTGATCACGCTCGGCGTGCTGGTGCTGAACATCCTCGCGCGGACCTTCCTGCGCAACAAACACTGAACGACGGGAACCGCCGTGGACACCAAGGTCAACCTCCCGGTCACCGAGAAGCCCAAGCTCTCGGTGCGCAATCTCAACTTCTACTACAGCAGCTTTCAGGCGCTGAAGAACATCAACCTCGACATTCCGCAGAACAAGGTCACCGCGTTCATCGGGCCGTCGGGCTGCGGCAAGTCGACGCTGCTGCGCACCTTCAACCGGATGTTCGAGCTGTACCCCGACCAGCGCGCCGAAGGCGAGATCATGCTGGACGGCGAGAACATCCTCACGTCGAAAGACGATGTCTCGCTGATCCGCGCCAAGGTCGGCATGGTGTTTCAAAAGCCCACCCCATTCCCGATGTCGATCTACGACAACATCGCGTTCGGCGTGAAGCTGTTCGAGACGCTGCCGCGCATCGAGATGGACGAGCGCGTCGAGTGGGCGCTGAAGAAGGCGGCGCTGTGGAACGAGGTCAAGGACAAGCTGAACCAGAGCGGCTCGGGCCTGTCGGGCGGGCAGCAGCAGCGGTTGTGCATCGCGCGCGGCATCGCGATCAAGCCCGAGGTGCTGCTGCTCGACGAACCGTGCTCGGCGCTCGATCCGATCTCGACCGGCAAGATCGAAGAGCTGATCCACGAACTGAAGACCGATTACACGGTCGTGATCGTCACGCACAACATGCAGCAGGCGGCGCGCAGCTCCGACTACACCGCCTACATGTACCTCGGCGACCTGATCGAGTTCGGCCCGACCAACGAGGTGTTCATGAAGCCGAAGAAGAAGGACACCGAGGACTACATCACCGGGAGATTTGGCTGAACGCCAAAGGAGTGAACCACATGAGCGACAAACATCTATCGACCCAGTTCGACGCCGAACTCAGCGGCATCTCGACCCGCGTGCTCGAGATGGGCGGCATCGTCGAGTCGCAGGTCGCGCGCGCGGTCTACGCGCTGACCAACTTCAGCGCCGAGATCGCCTCCGAGGTGCTGACGACCGAGGAGCGCGTCAACCGCACCGAGGTCGAGATCGACCGCGACCTGTCGACGATCATCGCGCGGCGCCAGCCGACCGCGCGCGACCTGCGCCTGCTGATCGCGATCTCGAAGACGATCGCCAACCTCGAGCGCGTCGGCGACGAGGCGGCGCGGATCGCGCGCACGGTGCAGCGGCTGGTGAACACCGGCGTGTCGAGCCGGCTGCGCCTGCCGGTGAAAGACCTCGCCTACGAGTCGGAACTCGCGGTCTCGCAATTGCGCAAGGCGCTCGACGCGTTCGCGCGGCTCGATGTCGACAAGGCGGTCGAGGTGCTGAAGGCAGATGACCTGATCGACCAGGAGTTCGAGGGCCTGATGCGCAAGCTGATCACGTTCATGATGGAAGATCCGCGCACGATCTCGTCGAGCATCGATCTGGTGTTCGTCGCGAAGGCGATCGAGCGCGTCGGCGACCACGCGAAGAACCTGGCCGAGCAGATCATCTACATCGTCAAGGGCACCGACGTGCGCCACAACCCGGTCGGCGACGTCGAGTCGCTGATGCAGTGAGGAAGGATCGATGAGCCGCATCCTGGTGGTCGAGGACGAATCGGCGATCGCCGAGCTGATCGGCATCAACCTGCGCCACGCCGGCTTCGAGGTCACGATCGCCGCGACCGCCGAGCAGGCGCAGGCGGCGATCGACGGCGCGCTGCCCGATTTGGTGATCCTCGACTGGATGCTGCCCGGGCAGAGCGGCCTCGCCCTGGCCAAGCGCTGGCGCGGCGAATCGCGCACCCGCGAGCTGCCGGTGATCATGCTGACGGCACGCGCCGACGAGGCCGACAAGGTGCAGGGGCTCGATGCCGGCGCCGACGACTACCTGACCAAGCCGTTTTCGACCAACGAGCTGATGGCGCGCATCCGCGCGGTGCTGCGGCGCAAGGCGCCGGAGGCGCTCGACGCGGTGGTCGAGGTCGGGCCGCTGAGGATCGACCCGGGCACGCGTCGCGTCAGCCGCGACATGGACGGCAAAACGCGCGAGGTGAAGGTCGGCGCGACCGAGTTCCGTCTGCTGCACTTCTTCATGACGCATCCCGAGCGCGTGCACAGCCGCGCGCAGCTGCTCGACCGCGTCTGGGGCGACCATGTGTTCATCGAGGAGCGCACGGTCGACGTGCACGTGAAGCGGCTGCGCGAGGCGCTCGCGCCGGTGCAGTGCGCGCCGATGATCGAGACCGTGCGCGGCGCGGGCTACCGGCTGACGCAGGCGGCGGCGCTGTCGCCGGTGCTGTCGGCGTCGTGACGCGGCGCTGCTGGGCCGCCCCGCGATGACCTGGCTGCTGCCCCGGCTGCTCGCGGTGCTCGCCGCGACACTCGCGGGCGGCGTGGCCGGCATGATGATCCCGAACCACGACGTGCCGCTGTTCGGCGCGCTGCTCGGCTTCGCGTTCGCGCTTGGCGTGATCGGCGTGCGCGACACGCTCAACGGCTACCGGCTGATCACCTGGCTGCGCGGCTCGCAGGAGGCGCCGGCGCCGCGCGATGCGGGCCTGTGGGGGGAGCTCGGCTACCGCATCGAGCGCTCGATCCGGCTCCAGGAGCGTGCGGCGGTGCAGGAGCGGGTGCGGCTGTCGCAGTTTCTTTCGGCGATCGAGGCGGCGCCGAACGGCGTGATGCTGCTCGATGCCGGCGACCAGATCGAGTGGTGCAACTCGCCCGCTGCCGATCACTTCGGGCTCGACCCGCAGCGCGACCGGCGCCAGCGCGTGACCAATCTCGTGCGCGCGCCGGCGTTCGTCGCCTACCTGCAGGCGGCGCAGTTCGACGAGCCGGTGCTGATCCCCGACCCGCGCGGCCGGCGCACGCTCTCGGTGCTGGTGCGCGGCTATGGCGAGGGCCTGCGCCTCGTGCTGTCGCAAGACATCACCGAGCGTGAGCGCTCCGACGGCATGCGGCGTGATTTCGTCGCCAACGTGTCGCACGAGATCCGCACGCCGCTGACGGTGCTGGCCGGCTTCATCGAGACGATGACGAACCTGCCACTGACCGAGGCCGAGCGCAAGCGCGTGCTGGTGTTGATGACGCAGCAGGCCGACCGCATGGGCACGCTCGTGAGCGACCTGCTGACGCTGGCGCAACTCGAAGGCAGCCCGCGGCCGAACGCCGACCGCTGGGTGCCGCTCGCGCCGCTGCTGGCGCAAGTCGCCGCCGACGCGCTGGCGCTGTCCGGCGGGCGCCACGAGCTGGTGTTCCCGGCGCCGGTGGCCGCGCAGATCGCCGGCGCACCAACCGAGCTGCTCAGCGCGATCAACAACCTCGTCAACAACGCGGTGCGCTACACGCCCGAGGGTGGGCGCATCGAGCTGGCATGGCGGCTGCTCGCCGACGGCGCCGGCGAGGTCGCGGTCAGCGACACCGGCCCCGGCATCGCGCGCGAACACATCCCGCGCTTGACGGAACGCTTCTACCGCGTCGACGGCAGCCGCTCGCGCGACACCGGCGGCACCGGGCTGGGCCTGTCGATCGTCAAGCACGTGGCGCAACGCCACGGCGGCGAGCTCGGCATCCACAGCGAGGTCGGGCGTGGCTCGACGTTCCGGCTGGTGTTCCCGGCGGCGCGGGTGCGCGAGGCGGCGCCGGCGTCGGCCGTGGCCGCCGCGGGTGGCGCGCCGCGCGAGGAGCGCGCGCTGCCGTGACGCGCGCCGCCTCCTACCGCTTGGGCGCAGCGCTGCGCCGGCCGTAGACCGCGGCAATCTCTTCGTCGCTGGTGTTGCGGCGCTCGCGCGCGAGCAGGCGCCACGTCGGGCCGGGGTCGACCGACGCGGAGCGCGTTTGCACCTGCAGCAGGAAGTCGCACGGCGTGGTCGAGGCCGGCGTCAACGCGTCGACGTGGTAGCCGCCGAGGTGCTCGAGCGCGGCGGCCTGCGCGCGCGTCGCGCCCGGCGCCGCGACGCACGCGCCG
>DATMIN010000301.1:0-10854 GCA_035554275.1 Burkholderiaceae bacterium | reverse complement strand
TTCGCGACCGTCTACCTCGGCGCCGGTGCCGACGCGGCGGCGCTCGCGGCGCGCATCGCGGCGCTGCGCGGCGTCGAATCGGTGTGGACGCGCGCGCAGGCCGCCGAGCGCTTCGAACTGCCGGCCGACCGGATCGGCGATCTCGTCGTCGTCTCCGAGCGCTCGACCGTGATCGGCACCGCGCAGTCGCGCCACGATCTCAGTGCGCTCGACGCGCCGTTGCGCTCGCACGGCGGCGTCTCCGAGCAGCGCGTGCCGCTGATCCTGAACCGCCGCATCGACGGTCTCGACGCGAACCGCCGCTGGCGCAACTTCGACGCGTTCGACTTGGCGCTGAACGCCGCGCAGTGAGTGGCACAGTGACCCGATGAACCGAGACCTGCACCCCGACGCCCCGAACCACGGCATGCGCGTGGCCGGCCGGGTGGTCGGCACCGAGCGCGGCGGCGACCGCGTGATCCCGGTGCACAACCCGTACACCGGCGCCTGCATCGCGACGGTGCCGAAGGCCACGCTTGCCGAGGTGCGCGAGGCGATCGCGATCGCGAAGGGCTACCGCGCCACGCTGTCGCGCTACGAGCGCTCGGAGATCCTGAACCGAACCGCGCGGCTGGTGCGCGAGCGCAGCGCTGCGATCGCCGCGCAGATCAGCGCCGAGAGCGGCCTGTGCCTCAAGGATGCGACCTACGAGACCGGCCGCGTCGCCGACGTGCTGGTGTTCGGTGCCAACGAGGCGCTGCGCGACGACGGCCAGGTGTTCAGCTGCGACCTCACGCCGCACGGCAAGCAGCGCCGCGTGTATACCCAACGCAGCCCGCTGCTCGGCGTGATCAGCGCGATCACGCCGTTCAACCACCCGATGAACCAGGTCGCGCACAAGATCGTGCCGAGCGTCGCGACCAACAACCGGATGGTGCTGAAGCCCTCCGAGAAGGTGCCGCTGTCGGCGCTGCTGTTCGCCGACCTGCTGTACGAAGCCGGCCTGCCGCCCGAGATGCTGTCGGTCGTGACCGGCGCACCCAGCGAGATCGCCGACGAGCTGATCACGCACCCGGACGTCGACCTCGTCACGTTCACCGGCGGCGTCGCGATCGGCAAGCACATCGCGAAAACCGCCGGCTACAAGCGCCTCGTGCTCGAGCTCGGCGGCAACGACCCGATCATCGTGATGGACGACGCCGATCTCGACGAGGCCGCGACGCTCGCGGTGCAGGGCTCGTACAAGAACTCGGGCCAGCGCTGCACCGCGGTGAAGCGGATGCTGGTGCACGAGAAGATCGCCGCCGCGTTCACCGAGCGCGTCGTCGCCAAGACCCGCGCCTGGTCGTACGGCGACCCGGCCGACGCGTCGCTCGAGATGGGCACGGTGATCGACGAGGCCGCCGCGCGGCTGTTCGAGGCACGCGTCGACGCGGCCATCGCGCAAGGCGCGCGGCTGCTCGGCGGGCATCAACGCCACGGCGCGCTGTACGCGCCGACCGTGCTCGACCGCGTCCGCCCCGAGATGACGCTGGTGCGCGAGGAGACCTTCGGCCCGGTCTCGCCGATCATCACCTTCACCGACATCGACGACGCGATCCGCATCGCCAACGGCACGGCCTATGGCCTGTCGAGCGCGGTCTGCACGAACCGGCTCGACCACATCGCCCGCTTCGTCGCCGAGCTGCACGTCGGCACGGTCAACGTGCGCGAGGTGCCCGGCTACCGGCTCGAGCTGACGCCGTTCGGCGGCATCAAGGACTCGGGCCTGGGCTACAAGGAAGGGGTGCAGGAAGCGATGAAGAGCTTCACCAACCTGAAAACCTATTCACTGCCATGGGTTTGATGCGAGAGTGATCCATCTGCTGAATCTGCTCGCCGCGATCGCGCTGCTGGTCTGGGGCACGACCATCGTTCGCACCGGCGTGGTCCGCATCTTCGGCGAGAACCTGCGCCGCGTGCTCGCGCTGAGCCTGAGCAGCCGCTTCAAGGCCGTGCTCGCCGGTCTCGCGGTGACCGGCCTCGTGCAGTCGAGCACCGCCACCGCGGTGATCATCTCGTCGTTCGTCGGCAGCGGGCTGGTCGGGCTCACTTCGGGCCTGGCGGTGATGCTCGGCGCCGAGGTCGGCACCAGCCTGATGACGGTGGTGTTCTCGTTCGACCTGTCGTGGCTCTCGCCGCTGCTGATCTTCATCGGCGTGGTGCTGTTCGTCTCGCGCGAGAAGAGCACCGCCGGGCGTTTCGGCCAGATCGCGATGGGCTTCGGGCTGATCACGCTCGGGCTGCAGCTGATCGTCGCAGCGACGCAGCCGCTGATCGCGGCGCCGGCGATCCGCGGCCTGATCGTCGCGCTGCCGAGCGACGTGTTCCTCGACATCATCGTCGGCGCGCTGCTGACGATGGCGTGCTACTCGAGCCTTGCGTTCGTGCTGCTGACCGCCACGCTCGCGGCCTCAGGCGTGATGCCGGCGCCGGTCGCGTTCGGGCTCGTGCTCGGCGCGAACATCGGCAGCGGCATCCTCGCGATGCTGACGAGTTCGGGGCCGCCGACGATCCGCCTGCGCCTGCCGCTCGGCAGCCTGCTGTTCAAGCTCGCCGGCTGCGCGATCGCGATCCCGCTGCTGCCGCAGATCCACATCGCGCTGCAGGAATTCGTGCCGACGGTCCACGCCCAGGTGATCGCGTTCCACCTCGGCTTCAACCTCGTGCGCGCGCTGCTGTTCATCGGCCTGACCGGGCCGATGGCGCGCGCGGTCGAGCGCCTGCTGCCGGCGCCGCCCGCCGAGCCGGCCTCGACCCGGCCGCGCCACCTCGACCCGTCGGCGCTGGCCACGCCGTCGCTGGCGATCAGCTGCGCGGCGCGCGAGGCGCTGCACCAGGCCGACGTGGTCGAGACGATGCTGGCCGGCATCCTGCCGGTGCTTCGCAACAACGATCTCGTGCTCGCCGAGCGCCTGCGCGGCCTCGACGACACGGTCGACGAGCTGTACTCGGCGATCAAGTTCTACCTGACGCAGATCTCGCGCGAGGCGCTGTCGGAGAACGAAGGCCGGCGCTGGACCGACATCGTCTCGTTCACGATCAACATGGAGCAGATCGGCGACATCATCGAGCGCGTGATCCAGGACATCGAGGACAAGAAGATCCGCAAGAACCGGCGCTTCTCCGATGCCGGCATGGCCGAGATCGTGCACCTGCACGAGCGCCTGACCGCGAACCTGCGCCTGGGCATGAGCGTGTTCCTCGACGGCCAACTGCGCGACGCGAAGCGCCTGATCGAGGAGAAGGCGCGCTTTCGCGATCTCGAGCACGAGTACGCCGCCAGCCACATCGCGCGGCTGCAGGACAACACCGCGCAGAGCATCGAGACGAGTTCGCTGCACATCGACCTGATCAGCGACCTGAAGCGCATCAACTCGCACATCTGCTCGATCGCCTACCCGATCCTCGAATCGGCCGGCGCGCTGACCAAGACCCGCATCCGCAGCTCGCAGCACGGCGCGCTGACGGGCCCCGAAACCCCGAAAGACCCGGTGATCTGACGCCGACACGCAGGAGGCCACAACCATGCTCGACCTGAACGACATCGAGATGCTGTTCGCCCGCCACGGCGCGAACCAGTACAGCGGCGAGCCGGTCACGCAGCTCGAACACGCGCTGCAGACGGCGCACCTGGCCGAGCAATCGGGCGCCGACGACGCGCTCGTCACCGCCTGCCTGCTGCACGACCTCGGCCACCTGCTGAACGACCTTGGCGACACGCCGAGCCTGCGCGGCATCGACGACACGCACCAGTATTTCGCGCTGCCGTTCCTGCGCGGCCTGTTCCCCGACGCGGTGCTCGACGCGATCAAGTTGCACGTCGACGCGAAGCGCTACCTGTGCCGGGCGAACGCCGGCTATCACGCGCGCCTGTCCGACGACTCGAAGCGCAGCCTCGAGCTGCAGGGCGGCGTGTTCGACGCCGACACGGCCGCCGCCTTCCTCGCGCAACCGGGCGCGCGCGACGCGGTGCTGCTGCGCCAGTGGGACGACCTGGCCAAGCAGGCCGAACTCGCGACGCCGTCGCTCGCGCACTTCCTCGCGCGCGCGGCGCGCTGCCGCCTCGCCGCGCCCGCGGCCACCTCGCCTGCATGACGCTGACCTGGCCGATCGTGCTGATCGTGCTGTGCGCGGCCGCCCTGCATGCGGGCTGGAACGCGATGATCAAGTCGGGCGGCGACAAGAGCGCCGACACCGCGCTGGTCACGCTCGCCGGCGCGCTGCTGGCGCTGCCGCTGCTGCTGTGGGTCGGGCTGCCGGGCGCGCACGTCTGGCCGTATGTGCTGGCCTCGCTGGTGATCCATGTCGGCTACTACGCCGCGCTGGTCGGCGCGTATCGCCACGGCGAGCTCGGCCTGACGTACCCGATCATGCGCGGCTTCGCGCCGCTGCTCGTCGCGCTCGGCAGCAGCACCTTCGTCGGCGAAGCGCCGAGCGCGGCCGCGTGGCTCGGCATCGTCGGCATCAGCGCCGGCGTCGCGATGGTCGGCCTCGCGCACCCGGGCGAGGCGCTGCATCACCGCAAGGCGCTGCTGTTCGCGTTCGTCAACGCCGGGCTGATCGCGGTGTACACGACCGTCGACGGCGTCGGCGTGCGGGTCGACGGCGGCGCGCTGCGCTACGTGCTGCTGCTGTTCGTGCTCGACGCGCTGCCCTACCCGATCATCGTGTGGTTGACGCGCCCGCCGGCCGAGCGCGCCGCGTTGCGTGCGTACGTGCGTGGCCGCTGGCCGGTCGCGCTGCTTGGCGGCGGCGCGTCGATCGGCGCCTATGGCATCGCGTTGTGGGCGATGACGCGCGCGCCGGTGGCGTCGGTCGCTGCTCTTCGCGAAACGTCGGTGTTGTTCGCGGCGTTGCTCGGAACCGTGCTTCTGAAGGAGCGGTTCGGATTGCAGCGCGCGCTCGGCACCGGGGTGATCGCGGCGGGGGTGATGGCGTTGAGGTTCGGGTGATGTTGTTGACCGGTGGGCTGTGCGCGTCGCGGCAGGCGGCATCGGGTACGGACTCAGACGGCTGCGGTCGTCGCTGCGCGCCGACTCCACTGCGATGCTCGGCTCGGGGTCGCGCCGCAGAACTCGCTACGTTCGCTGCGCTCACTGCGCTCGAACAGCCGCGGCGAGTCAGTCTACGAAGCGCGCTGCGCGCGCCGACCCCGAGCCTGCGCTTCTCGTCGCCGCCCACTGAGCCCGCACCCGATGCCACCTGCCGCTCGGGCACCGCCGAGTTACTCCCGCGAACAGCCACGTTGCTTGCCGCAAAGGCGCGTGCGGCCAGGTTGCGCAGCGCCTCTGCGGCGCCGAGGAGCGCAGGGCTCGTGGCCCGCGCGCGCAGCGCGCTTCGTGATCTGACTTGTCGCCGTTTGTCTGAGCGTAGCGAACGCAGTGAGCGAAGCGAGTGGGGCGACGGGCCGCGAGCCCGAGCACCGCAGGGCAGTCGGAGCGAAGCGAAGACCGCCGCAGTGAAGCGGAGCAGCCTGGCCGCACGCGCCTTTGCCCGCTCCGAAACGAAGGGCGTTGCCCGAACATGACCACCCTCCCCACTCAAGCCCGCATCGTCATCGTCGGCGGCGGCATCGCCGGTTGCTCGACCGCCTACCACCTCGCCAAGCTCGGCGAGCGCGACGTGCTGCTGCTCGAACAGGGGCGCCTGACCTGCGGCACGACGTGGCACGCCGCCGGCCTCGTCGGCCAGATGCGGCCGAACCGGCACATGACGCAGATGAGCCGCTACGGCATCGAGCTGTACGCGTCGCTCGAGCAGGAGACGGGCCTGGCGACCGGCTGGAAGGCGTGCGGCAGCGTCAACGTCGCGGCGAGCGCCGAGCGCATGCAGGTGTACCTGAAGCAGGCGGCACTGGCGCGGCGCTTCGGCGTCGAGCTCGAGGTGATCGACGCGCGCCGCGCCGGCGAGCTCTACCCGCTGCTGCGCACCGACGACCTGCACGGCGCCCTGTGGATCCCCGGCGACGGCAAGGCGAACCCGACCGACCTGACGATGTCGCTCGCCAAGGGCGCACGCCAGCGCGGCGTGAAGATCGTCGAGGGCGTCGAGGTCACCGGTGTGCTGCAGCGCGACGGCGCTGTGACCGGCATCCGCACCGCCGAGGGCAACATCGCCTGCGAGATCCTCGTCAACTGCGCCGGCCAGTGGGCACGCCAGTTCGGGCGCCTGGCCGGCGTCAACGTGCCGCTGTATTCGGCCGAACACTTCTACGTCGTGACCGCGCCGCTCGACGGCGTGCACCCGATGCTGCCGGTGATGCGCGACCCCGACGGGCGCGTCTACTACAAGGAAGAAGTCGGCGGCCTCGTGATGGGCGGCTTCGAACCGCAGGCCAAGCCGTGGACGATGGACCCGATTCCGGCGAGCTTCCAGTTCCAGCTGCTCGACGAGGATTGGGACCAGTTCGAGCCGCTGATGCGCAGCGCGATGCACCGCACGCCGTGCCTCGAGACCGCGAAGATCAAGATGCTGCTGAACGGGCCCGAGAGCTTCACGCCCGACGGCAACTTCATCCTCGGCGAGGCGCCCGAGCTGCGGCACTGCTTCGTCGCCGCCGGCTTCAATTCGGCCGGCATCGCGAACGCCGGCGGCGCGGGCCGGTTGATGGCCGAGTGGATCGTCGGCGGCGAGCCGCCGGGCGATGTGTCGGAGGTCGACATCCGCCGCTTCGCACCGTTCACGGCGAACCGGCGCTGGCTCGCCGAGCGCACCGGCGAGACGCTCGGCCTGCACTACGCGATGCGCTGGCCGCGCCAAGAACTCGCCAGCAGCCGGCCGCTGCGCACCTCGCCGCTCTACGACCTGCTGGCCGCGCGCGGCGCGGTGTTCGGCAGCAAGAACGGCTGGGAGCGCGCCAACTACTTCAAACCGATCGATGCGCCCGAGCCGGCGCACGGCCTCGGCCGCCCGGGCTGGCTCGCGTGGGTCGCGGCCGAGCAGCGCGCGACGCGCGAGAGCGTCGCGCTGTACGACAAGACCTCGTTCGGCAAGCTGCTCGTCGAGGGCCGCGACGCGCTCGCGCTGCTGCAGCGGCTGTGCGCGAACGACATCGACGTGCCGCTCGACCGCATCGTCTACACCGCGATGCTGAACGAGCGCGCCGGCTTCGAGAGCGACCTGACGGTGATCCGCACCGGCGCCGAGCGCTTCCTGCTGATCACCGGCTCGGCGCAGCCGACGCGCGATGCCGACTGGATCCGCCGCCACATCGGGCCCGACGAGCACGTGGTGCTCGTCGACGTGAGCGCGCAGACCGCGGTGCTGTCGCTGATGGGCCCGAGCGCGCTCGCGCTGCTCGCGCGCTGCAGCCCCGACGACCTCTCACCCGCCGCGCTGCCGTTCGCACACACGCGCGAGATCGACGTCGGCTTCGCGCGCGTGCGGGCCGCGCGCATGAGCTACGTCGGCGGCCCTGGTGCCGAGTTCTACGTGCCGATCGAGACGGCGCGCCACGTCTACTTGACGCTTCAGAAAGCCGGCGCCGACCTCGGCCTGGTCGACGCCGGCTACTTCGCGCTCGACGCGCTGCGGATCGAGGCCGGCCGGCGCGCCTGGGGCGCCGAGATCGGCCCCGACACGACGCCGCTCGAGGCCGGCCTGATGCGCGGCGTCAGGCTCGACAAGCCGACGCCGTTCATCGGCCAGACCGCATTGCAGCGCGCCGCCGGCGAGCCGCCGCGCGCGCGCCTCGTCACCGTCGTGCTCGACGATCCGCAGGCGTGGGCCTGGGGCGGCGAGACGCTGCGCGTCGACGGCGAGGCGGCCGGCGAGCTGACCTCCGCCGGCTGGGGCCACGGCGCGCAGCGCTGCGTCGCGCTCGGCTGGCTGCACGGCGACGCCGCGCGGCGCGAGCACCACGGCAGCGCCGTCGAGGTCGACGTGTGGGGCGTGGCGATGCGCGCGACCGCGTGGGACCGCTGGCCGCCGGCTAACGCCGCGGCGCCCGCCGCGCCAGCCAGCGCGCCAGGATCGCCGCCGCCTCGAGCGTGAACGCGTCGGCGTGCAGCCGCTCGATCAGCTCGGGCACGCTCAGGCACTCGAAGCGCTCGACCTCGCCGTCCCGATTCTTCGGCACGGTCTCGGGCGCGACCGCGGCCTCGAACATCTCGATGTGCTCCACCATGTAGCCCTCGGGCAGCGGCCGGCGCACCGTGAAGCGGCCGAACGACGCGAGGCCGTGCAGCGCGAGCGGCGTCAGGCCGGCCTCTTCCCAGGCCTCGCGGATCAGCGCGGTCTCGATCGATTCGCCGTCGGCGACCAGGCCGCCGACGGTCGTGTCCCACATTCCCGGGTCGGTGGCCTTGTCGAACGCGCGCTGCTGCACCCAGACGCCGCCGCGGCCGTCGTGCACGACGAGGTGCGCGGCGTGCGTCGCGATGCCGAGCGGCCGCACCGCCGAGCGCGCGATCGCGCCGACCGGGCGCCGGCGCTCGTTCAAGACCGCGAGCCGTTCGTCGCGCCAGCGCGTCACGACACCGTGCTCGAACAGCCAGCGCGCCGCGCGCGCGAGCACCGGGTCGATCGCCGCCGCGTTTGGCAGCTCAAACTGCCAGCGCTCGCCGGCATCGCGCAGCGGCAGGCCGGCACCGACCAGGTCGAGTGCGAGCGTCGATTCGATCGAGCCGATCATCGCCACGTTGGGCGCGCCGTTGAGCGCGATCGCGAGCGGCACGCGCGGCAGCAAAGGCGGCACGTCGAGCCGCGCGGCGAGGCGCGCGAGCCACGCGTCGTCGAGGCGGTGCATCGAGTCCGTCATGGCGCCGCCCCGCCGTCGAGCATCGCCAGCAGCGCGGCCTCGTCGAGGATCGCGATGCCGAGTTCGGTCGCCTTGTCGAGCTTGCTGCCCGCCTCGGCGCCGGCGACGACGTAGTGCGTCTTCTTCGACACCGAGCCGCTGACCTTGCCGCCGGCCGCCTCGATGCGTTCCTTCGCGTCGTCGCGGCTCAGCGTCGGCAACGAACCCGTCAGCACGAAGGTCTTGCCGGCGAGCGGCTTCGGCGTGGTGTCGGCCGTGCCGTCGTGCTCGTCCCACGCGATGCCGGCGGCGCGCAGCTGCTCGACGACCTCGACGTTGTGCGGCTGCGCGAAGAACGTGTGCAGGCTCTCGGCGACGATCGGCCCGACATCGTTGACCTCGAGCAGCTGCTCGACGCTCGCGCCCACGATCCGGTCGATGCCGCCGAAGTGCGCGGCCAGATCCTTCGCCGTCGTCTCGCCGACATGCCGGATGCCCAGGCCGTAGACGAAGCGCGCAAGCGTCGTGCGCTTGCTCGCCTGCAGGCCGGCGAGCAGGTTGGCGGCGCTCTTCTCGCCCATCCGTTCGAGCGCGGTCAGGTTGGCGAGGCCGAGCTTGTACAGATCGGGCAGCGTGCCGACGATGCCGGCGTCGACGAGCTGCTCGACGAGCTTGTCGCCGAGGCCCTCGATGTCGAGCGCGCGGCGCTGCGCGAAGTGCAGGATCGCCTGCTTGCGCTGCGCCGGGCAGTAAAGGCCGCCCGAGCAGCGCCAGTCGACCTCGCCCTCCTCGCGCGTGATCGCGCTGGCGCAGATCGGGCATTTGCCGTCGAGCCGTTTGTACAGGTCGAACGGTTCGCCGGCGTCCTTCGGCCGGCGTTCGAGCACGACGCTGACGACTTCGGGGATCACGTCGCCGGCGCGGCGCACGATCACGGTGTCGCCGATGCGCACGTCCTTGCGGCGCGTCTCGTCCTCGTTGTGCAGCGTCGCGTTGCTGACGGTCGTGCCGCCGACGAACACCGGCTCGAGCTTGGCCACCGGCGTGAGCTTGCCGGTGCGGCCGACCTGGATGTCGATGTCGCGCACCGTCGTCATCTGCTCTTGCGCCGGGTACTTGTGCGCGCAGGCCCAGCGCGGCTCGCGCGACTTGAAGCCGAGCGTGGCTTGGAGTGCGCGGTCGTCGACCTTGTAGACGACGCCGTCGATGTCGAACGGCAACGCGTCGCGGCGCGCCGCGATGCGCGCGTGGTAGTCGATCAGCCCGGCCGCGCCCTGCACCACCGCGCTCTCGTCGCTGACCGGCAGGCCGAGGCGCTTCAGCGCCGCGAGCAGGCCCGATTGCGTGGCCGGAATCTCCCAGCCATCGACCGCGCCGAGGCCGTACGCGTAAAAGCTCAACGGCCGCTTCGCCGCCTTGCCGGCGTCGAGCTGGCGCACCACGCCGGCGGCGGCGTTGCGCGGGTTCACGAACAGCTTCTCGGCGTGCGCACCGCCGGCGATCAGCGCGCGCTGGCGCTCGTTCAGCGCCTCGAAATCGTCGCGCCGCATGAAGACCTCGCCGCGCACCTCGAGCACCGCGGCGGCCGCGCCCTTCAGGCGCTTCGGCACCGCGGCGATCATGCGCACGGTGTGCGTCACGTCCTCGCCGGTCTCACCGTCGCCGCGCGTGGCGGCCTGCACCAGCGCGCCGCGCTCGTAGCGCAGGTTGATCGCCAGGCCGTCGAACTTGAGTTCGCAACAGTATTGGATGGGCACGCCGGTGACGACGGCGACCTCCTCCTTCGTCAGCGGCTCGGCACGATAGCGCGGGTTGGTTGGTGGCAGCTCGGTACGCCTTTTCTCAGATGCAACGAAGTCCTTGATGCGTTGCTCAAACGTTGACGCACCGCTAGAAGTGGTGTCGGTCTCGGTGTGGATCGAGAGCATCGGCACCGCGTGCTTCACCGGCACCAGCCCATCGAGCACCGCGCCGATCACGCGCTGCGTCGGCGAATCGGGCGTCAGCAGCGCCGGGTGCGCGGCTTCGAGCGCCTGCAGCTCCTGGAACAAACGGTCGTACTCGGCGTCAGAAATCTGCGGATCGTCGAGCACGTA
>DATMIN010000300.1:0-2240 GCA_035554275.1 Burkholderiaceae bacterium | reverse complement strand
GCTGCAGCGTGTTCGGCCCGAAGGTGCTGGCCAGCGCCACGTCGCAGGCGTCGCGGCCGCGCGCGATCAGCACGCGGCCGATGCGCGGCGTGTTGTTGCGTGCGTCGAAGGTGTACCAGCGGTCGCCGAGCCAGGCCTCGAACCAGCCGGCGAAATCCATCGTGCCCCAGGGCTTGGGCGTGCCGATGTCGCCGAGGTAGCCGGTGCAGTAGCGCGCCGGGATGTTCATGCAGCGGCACAGCGCGATCGCCAGGTGCGCGTAGTCGCGGCACACGCCCTTGCCGCCGTGGTACGCCTGCGAGGCGGTGCGGGTGCGGCTCGCGTGCGGGTAGCCGAACTCGATGCGCCGGTGCACGAAGTCGCAGATCGCCTGCACGCGGGCCCAGCCGGTCGGGCCGCCGCCGAACTGCTGCCAGGCGATGTCGTAGAGCAGGTCGGTGTCGCAATAGCGGCTGCCGAGCAGGTACACGAGCGCCGATTCGGGCAGCAGCTCGACCGGTGTCTGCATCGCCGTCGGCACCACCACGTCGGGCTGGCCTGAGTCGTGCACCAGCGCGTCGGTGGTGAGCGAGAACAGGCCCGGCGGCGCGACCAGCCGGCTGCACCAGTTGCCGAACAGGTCGCGGTAGGTCGTGATCGGCACCGACGGGTTCGTCAGCAGGTGGTCGGGCCGCAGCAGATCGGAGGCGCGCGAATAGTGGATGTTCAACGCCAGAATCATCGGCGTCGGCGCCGGGCACTGATAGGCCATCTCGAAACCCACGCGGATGTGCATGCGCAGCGCTCCTCAGCGGGTCGACGCCACGAGCGCGAGGCGGGCCACGGCGCGGTGGCCCGCCGGCGGCTCCTCGGCGGAAAAGATCAGCGCCGCCTCTTCGGGGTCGAGATCGGCGGCGTCGGCGAACATCGCACGCGCATAGTGGGCCGCGCGGCGCACGGACAGATCGGGCTGCAACTCGAGCAGTCGCAGGCTGAACCGGCGCGTCCACAGTGCGCGCGCCTCGGCCGCCCCGATCGCGCTGGCGCCGCGGCGCGGCGGCCGCGGCAGCAGATGGATCGTCGCGCTGCTCATCGGTCGAGCCGTGCGGTCATCGAGAACGCGTGGCGCAAGCGTCGTTCTCCCGGGTGCGCATCAGGCGTTGCGGCGCGCGCGGCCCTCGGTGCTGCCGAACACGCGATCCCAGAGCGAGCTGGTGACGCCGTAGCAGCGCCCGTGCTGGCCGTGGTGGTGCAGTGCATGCCAGCGCTTGCGCTCGGCCAGCCACGCGCCTTCGGCGCGCCAGTGGTGCGTGGCGTGGTGCGTCATCGCGTAGCCGAAGTAGCCGGCCAGCACGCCCAGCGTCAACGCGCACGTGAACCACAGGCCGCCGAGCGCCCAGGCCGGCGCGGTGACGAGCACGACGATCAGCGTCGCGCTCAGCGCCGTCGGCGCGCCGATCAGCGCCGCGGGCCGCTGGTGATGCGCCTCGTGCCAGCGCCGGAACGGCTGCACGCCGTGCAGCACGAAGCGGTGCAGCGCGTACTCGATCGCGCTCCAGGCGACCCAGCCGACAACCGCCCAGAACGCCGCGATCGGCAAATACGCGCGCGGGCCGGCCTCGACCAGGAACGCGGCCAAGCCGACCACGCCGGCGCCGTACAGCGCGATGTCGGCGCGGTGCAGGAGGGTGCTGTGTTCGAGCGTCAACAGGCCCATCGAAACCTCGGAAACAGCGCTCGCCGGCGCCAGACGAACACGGTGTGGAACATGGGCTGAACCTAGCGCCGGGGCGCCGACGCGTCTGTACGCCAGCGAACGGAAGCGGCTGTCGTCGCGCGCAACGTTCGTCACCGCACAGACGGATCGCCCGGGGGTGGCTACACCCGGGTTCCAGCGCCCCGCGCGCCGGGCGACCCGCCCTACTGACAAAGGAGGCCCATCATGCTCGCCGCAACCGCAGCACACGTCTCCCCCTTGCCCGAATTCCTCGCCGAGCTGGCGCCGGCCGAGCCGTTCGTGGCGCCGCCGCCGCTGCCGCTGGCCGACGCGCCGATGACACCCTACGCGCGCTCTGAGCGCCTGTTCCGCTACGAGCTGGCGGCGATCTTCTCGGCGATGCTGACCGTGCTGGTCGTGGTCGGCTCGCTGCTGCTGTTCGGCCCATGACGCCTCGGGCCCGCGGCCGAGCCGGGCGTCGAGGGTCCGTGCGGTAGCGAACGTAGCCGGCGCCGCCTTTGCTTACACTGGCGGGCTCACCGCC
>DATMIN010000299.1:0-2176 GCA_035554275.1 Burkholderiaceae bacterium | reverse complement strand
GCCGGCATGAGCGTCGACGACGTGCCGGTGGTGCTCGACCTGATCCGTGCGTTGAAGCGCGAGAGCGACAAGACGATCCTGCTGGTCGAGCACAAGATGGACGTGGTGCGCGAGCTCGCCGACCGCATCGTCGTGCTGCACCAGGGCCAGCTCGTCGCCGACGGCGAGCCGGCGGCGGTGATCGCGTCGCCGATCGTGCAGAGCGCCTACCTCGGGCTCGCGGCCGAGGAGCCCGCATGACTACCGCGCTGCTCGCGCTCGACGGCGTGCACACGCACATCGGCGCGTACCACATCCTGCACGGCGTCGACCTCGCGGTGCCTGAGGGCGAAGTCACGATGCTGCTCGGCCGCAACGGCGCCGGCAAGACGACGACACTGCGCACGATCATGGGCCTGTGGCCGGCGTCGCGCGGGCGCGTGCGCTTCGACGGCCGCGTGATCGGTGGCAAAGACGGGGGCGGTGAAGGCGGCGCGCTCGCGACCCCCGACATCGCGCGCCTCGGCATCGGCTACGTGCCCGAGAACATGGGCATCTTCGCCGACCTGACGGTGCGCGAGAACCTGCTGCTCGCGGCGCGCGGCGCGCGCACCGCCGAGCAGATGGACACGGCGCGGCTCGAGTGGCTGTTCGGCCTGTTTCCGGCGCTGAAGAAGTTCTGGCTCTACCCGGCCGGCAAGCTCTCGGGCGGGCAGAAGCAGATGCTCGCGATCGCGCGCGCGATGGTCGAGCCACGCCGGCTGCTGCTGATCGACGAGCCGAGCAAGGGCCTCGCGCCGGCGATCGTGCGCAACCTGATCGAGGCGCTGCGCGAGCTGAAGTCGACCAAGACGACGGTGCTGCTGGTCGAGCAGAACGTCGCGGTCGCGAAAGCGCTCGGCGATCGCGTGGCGGTGATGGATGACGGGCGCGTGGTACATGCGGGGTCGATGGCCGAGATGGCCGGAGACGAGGAGTTGCAGCAGCGGTTCCTGGGGTTGTCGCTGGGGGCGCATCAATGACTCGCGTCGAGCGCGATCAGGCCAGCGGGGTGCCTTGCTCCGCTCATGTCCCCCGTCGCCGGCCGTCGGCCGGCGCCTCCTCCTTTACTTCGCTGCGCAAGGCACCCCGCCGACCTGATCGACAGCCGCCAAGCCACGCCGAAGCGCATGCCAGAGCGCAGCGATTGGCCTCGGGCGTCGGGTGGCCCGCGGAGCGAAGTAAAGGAGGAGGCGCGGGCGACGCCCGCGCCGGGGGACATGAGCGCAGTGGGCCACCCGATGCCCGAGGCATCCACCGACGCCACAAATGCAATCGATGACCACCGCCGCACAAGCCACGATGGCCACCGCCGCCATCCCCGAAGCCCGCTTCGACTGGCTCCCGCTCGCCCTCGTCGCGCTGCTGATGCTCGCCGCGCTGCCGCTGATCGGCTCGGCCAGCACCTGGGCCACGCTGACCGTCGCCGGCCTCGCGATGGGGATGATCGTGTTCATCATCGCGTCGGGCCTGACGCTCGTGTTCGGGCTGATGGACGTGCTGAACTTCGGCCACGGCGTGTTCATCGCGCTCGGCGCGTACCTCGCCACCAGCGTGTTCGCCGCGATGTCGGGCTGGGCGACGGCGCCCGACGCGTGGCGCAACCTCGTGCCGGTGTTCGTGACGATGGCGGTCGCGATGCTCGCCGCGGGCGCGGTCGGCTGGGCGTTCGAGCGCGTGCTGGTGCGGCCGGTCTACGGTGCGCACCTGAAGCAGATCCTGATCACGATGGGCGGCATGATCATCGGCGAGGAGCTGATCAAGGTCGTCTGGGGCGCCACGCCGATCACGATCGAGATGCCCGAGGCGCTGCGCGGCGTGGTCGCACTGTTCGGCGACGCCGCGGTCGAGAAGTTTCGCCTCTTCGCGGCCGCCGTCGGCGCGATCGTGCTGATGGCGATGCTGTTCGTGCTGAACCGCACCAAGCTCGGCCTGCTGATCCGCGCCGGCGTGCAGGACCGCGAGATGGTCGAAGCACTCGGTTATCGCATCCGGGTTCTCTTCGTCGGCGTGTTCGTCGCCGGCTCGGCGCTCGCCGGGCTGGGCGGCGCGCTGTGGGGGCTGTACCAGCACGGCGTGGTGCCGACGATCGGCGCGCAGGTCAACGTGCTGATCTTCATCGTCATCATCATCGGCGGCCTCGGCTCGACGACGGGTT
>DATMIN010000298.1:0-4687 GCA_035554275.1 Burkholderiaceae bacterium | reverse complement strand
CGCGGCATCGCGGTGGTGTCGCGCTGAGCGCATGCATCATCGCGGAATGAACACTCTCGACGATCCGCGCCACGACCGCGAAGTCGGCGCGCGCGACAGCACGCTCGACACCACCCGCATCGACGACGTCCGCATCGGCGCGGTGCGCCCGCTGATCACGCCGGCGCTGCTGCAGGAGCGCGTGCCGGTGCGCGACGACACGCTGCAGATCGTCGAGGCGAGCCGCGCCCGCATCGCCGACGTGCTGCACGGCCGCGACGACCGGCTGATCGTCGTCGTCGGGCCGTGCTCGATCCACGACCACGACCAGGCGATTGAGTACGGGCAGCGCCTCAAGGCCGTCGCCGACGAACTGCAGCGCGAGCTCTTCATCGTGATGCGTGCCTACTTCGAGAAGCCGCGCACGACCGTCGGCTGGAAGGGCTACATCAACGACCCGCACCTCGACGGCACGTTCGCGATCAACGAAGGCCTGGAGCGCGCGCGCCGGCTGCTGCTCGAACTCACGTCGATGGGCCTGCCCACCGGCACCGAGTTTCTCGATCTGCTGAGCCCGCAGTACATCGCCGAGCTGATCGCGTGGGGCGCGATCGGCGCGCGCACCACCGAGAGCCAGAGCCACCGCCAGCTCGCGTCGGGCCTGAGCTGCCCGGTCGGGTTCAAGAACGGCACCGACGGCGGCATCCAGGTCGCGGCCGACGCGATCCGCGCCGCGGCCGCGCCGCACGCGTTCATGGGCATGACGAAGATGGGTGTGGCCGCGATCTTCGAGACCCGCGGCAACGACGATTGCCACGTGATCCTGCGCGGGGGGCGCGAACCGAATTTCGACGCTGCGCACGTCGCCGCCACGTGTGCCGTGCTGCGCGCGGCGGGCCTGCGCGAGCAGGTGATGGTCGACGTCTCGCACGGCAACAGCCGCAAGCTGCACACGCGCCAGATCGAGGTCGCGCACGACGTGGCCGCGCAGGTGGCGGGCGGCGAGCGCCGCATCGTCGGCGTGATGATCGAGAGCCATCTCGAGGAGGGCCGGCAGGAGCTGGTCGTCGGCACGCCGCTGAAGCGCGGCGTCTCGATCACCGATGCCTGCATCGGCTTTGCGCAGACCGTGCCGGTGCTCGAGGCGCTGGCCGCGGCGGTGCGCGCGCGGCGCGTGGCTTCGTAGGGCGGTCAGCCGTCGAGGTTCTCGTGGTGCGCGACCGCGCCGCGCTTCCAGTAGGCGGCGGCGCGGATCGCGTGGCGGTCGTGGCCCTTCTCGTCGACGAGCACGCGGCGCAGCGCCACCATCGCGGCGGCCTCGCCGGCGCACCACGCATAGCCCTCGCCGGCCGGCAGCTCGAGCGTGCGCAGCGCGGCGAGCAACGCGTCGGCGGAGTCGAACCACTCGACATCGAGCGCCGCGGCTGTCGCCGGCAGGCGCCGGTCGGCCGGGTCGGCGACCGCCAGACGCACGATCGCGCGCGAACCCGGCGGCAGCTCCTCAAGGCGGCGTGCGATCGCCGGCAGCGCGGTGTCGTCGCCGACCAGCAGGTGCCAATCGAAGTCGGTCGGCACGATGAACGAGCCGCGCGGCCCGCCGATCTTCAGCCGTTGGCCGGGCGCGGCCTGCGCGGCCCAGGCGGCGGCCGGGCCGTCGCCGTGCAGCGCGAAGTCGATGTCGAGTTCGCGCGCGGCGCGGTCGACGCGGCGCGGCGTGTAGTCGCGCATCACCGGCGCGGCGCCCGGCGCGGTGTCGAATATCAGCTTGACGTGGTCGTCGAACGAGGCGCTGGTGAAGTCGGCGAGCGACTCGCCGCCGAACGTGATGCGCCGGAAGTGCGGGCTCGGCGCGGCGACGCGCAGCACGTCGAGCTCGCGGCGCTTGAGCTCGTGGCGCACGCGCTGGACGCGGCCGGTGCGGGCGACGGGTTCGATCGGGGTCGTGGTGGTCATCGCGGGGTGGGGCTATGGTTGATAATGTCCTCTATGGTGCGCGAGTCAGTTGATAATGTCAACCGTAAGGGCGATGCCGCGGACGACGCGGTGCTCGAGCTCGTCCACGCGGTGATGCACCTGTTCCGCTCGCGCCAGTACCGCGCGCTCGACGAACTCGCGCTCGGCCTGACGCACATGGAGGGCAAGGTGCTCGGCTTCTTTGCCCGACACCCGGGCTCAACGCAGAGCGATCTGGCGCAGCACAGCGGGCGCGACAAGGCGCAGCTCGCGCGGTTGATCAAGGGGTTGCGCGAGCGCGGCCTGCTGAGCGCCGAGGCCGATGCCGGCGACCGCCGCCACCTGCGGCTGCAACTCACCGAGGCCGGGCAGGAGTTGCAGCGCGCGTTGCGCCTGCAGGGGCGCCGCCTCGAGGCGCGCGCGGTCGCGGGCCTGAGCGCGCCGGAGCGCGAGCGGCTGGTCGCGTTGCTGCGCCGGGTGCGCGCAAACCTCGAAGCCTGAGGCGTCCCGGCGCCGTCAGGAGGCCAGCGCGTCCCAGGCGCGCATCGCGTCCATCGCGGCTTCGCGCACGGCCGGCGGCAGAAACGACGCGGCGACCGCGTTGCGCATCAGCGCCGCGAGCTGCGCGGTGCTCACGCCGAGCGCGGCGTGGATCGCCGCGAGTTCGCTGCCGAGGCTCACGCCCGACATCAGCCGGTTGTCGGTCGAGCACGAGACCGCGAGGCCCGCTTCCAGCATCGCGCGGATCGGGTGCTCGGCGAGCGATGCGAACGCGCCGGTGTGGACGTTGCTGCTCGGGCAGACCTCGAAGTGCAGGTTGCGCGCGCGCGCCGCGGCGACCCATTCGGCGGTCAGCGCCGGCGTGCCGCCCGTCATCAGGTGCACGCCGTGGCCGATGCGCGTGGCGCCGAGATCGGCCGCTTCGAACACGCGCGCGCCGATGTCGGACTCGCCGGCGTGGCAGGTCAGGCCGAGGCCGGCGGCGCGTGCGCACTCGAACGCGGCGCGGTGCGCCGACGGCGGGAAGCCGCGCTCGGCGCCGGCCAGGTCGAAGCCGATCACGCCGCGGCCGGCGCTCTGGTGTGCGCTCTGGTGTGCGCTCTGGTGTGAATACCGCGCCGCGAGCTGCGCGGCGCGCAGCGTTTCTTCCGGCGCGTCGGTGCGCATCGCGCAGACGATCAGCCCGCACGGCAGCGCGCTGCGCGCGAGGCCGGCGAGCAGCGCCTCGACCGCGGCGTCGCCGGCCAGGCCGTGCGGCTCGAGCAGCAGCGGCGCGATCCGGAACTCGGCGAGCACGCAGCCGTCGAGCCGCGCGTCTTCGGCAGCCTCGAACGCGACGCGCTCGCAGGCCTGCGCCGAGGCCATCGCCGCGACCGTCAGCGCGAAGCCGCGCAGGTAGCGCTCGAGGCTGCCCGAATCGGCGTTCGCGTGCATCCACGCGGCCAGCGCCTCGGGCGTGTCGCAGGGCACGGCGAGGTCGCGCGCGCGGGCGAGTTCGAGCAGCGTGGCCGGGCGCAGGCCGCCGTCGAGGTGTTCGTGCAGCAGCGCCTTGGGCAGCGCGGCGAAGGGATCGGTGGCGGTCGGGATCGGGGCGGGCATCGGCAATCGGGGGGTCAACGGCGCGGTGGGGGGCCCGCAGGATTCGAGCCACGATAATCGCGGCGCCGGCCACGGGGAAGCCTGGGGTCGGACGGGCCCGTTTTCTGCTTAAAGTGCGTCCGGCAAACGTTTGCGCCTATTCTGGTGCGTGGTGTCGGCGTCATGCAGCCGGCATCATGCCCCATCCGCCAACCCTCGAGCACCGACCATGAACACCCTTCACCGTTTCGCTTCGCTGACCGTTGTGCTGTCTGCCTGCGTGGCGCAGGCCCGCGCCGAGCCCGCCGTCGTCTACGACATGGGCGGCAAGTTCGACAAGTCGTTCAACGAGGCCGCCTACCGCGGCATCGAGAAGTGGAAGAAGGAAACCGGCAAGCCGTATCTCGAGTTCGAGATCGCCAACGAGACCCAGCGCGAGCAGGCGCTGCGTCGGATGGCCGAGCGCGGCGCCACGCCGATCATCGGCATCGGCTTCGGCCAGGCCGCGGCGATCGAGAAGGTGGCCAAGGAGTTTCCGAAGCTGCAGTTCACGATCATCGACATGGTGGTGCAGCAGCCGAACGTGCAGTCGGTGGTGTTCAAGGAGCAGGAAGGCAGCTTCCTCGTCGGCGTGATGGCCGCGACCGCGAGCAAGACCGGCAAGGTCGGCTTCGTCGGCGGCATGGACATCCCGCTGATCCGCAAGTTCCAGTGCGGCTACGAGCAGGGCGCGAAGTTCGCGAACACCAAGGCCGAGGTCTACGCCAACATGACCGGCACCACCGGCGCCGCGTGGGCCGACCCGGCGCGCGGCGGCGAGCTTGCGAAGGCGCAGTTCGGCAAGGGCGCCGACGTGGTGTTCGCGGCCGCCGGCGGCACCGGCATCGGCGTCTACCAGGCCGCGAAGGACGCCGGCAAGCTCGCGATCGGCGTCGACAGCAACCAGAACCACCTGCAGCCCGGCACGATGCTGACCTCGATGCTCAAGCGCGTCGATGTGGCGGTCTACGAATCGGCCAAGGCCTACAAGCCCGGTGTGACCGTGCTCGGGCTGAAGGAGGGCGGCGTCGACTACGCGATGGACGAGTACAACGCCAAGCTCGTGACGCCCGAGATGAAGAAGAAGGTCGACGCCGCGAAGGCCGACATCATCGCCGGCAAGGTGAAGGTGGCCGAC
>DATMIN010000297.1:0-4177 GCA_035554275.1 Burkholderiaceae bacterium | reverse complement strand
GCATCGGCGACGCCACGGTCGCGCGCCTGCACGCGTTGATCGACGAGTGCCTCGCGCGGCTCAACGACGGCGCAGCGCCCTGAGAGGCTGAGAGGCAATCGGATGCACCCGCGCCGGGGTGGCCAAGGGCGCTGGGGTAGGCGCGTCGCGCAGCCCAGGCGTGCGCCTGGGCAAGCGGCGCAACACCCCCCAGCGCCCTTGGCCGCCCCGGCCCGAAGGGTGTGAGGCCCCAAAGCGGGCCCACTCGTCGTTGCAAAGCCTCGCCGGGGCCCAACCCCGGCTATGCTTTGCGCCTAGATTGGGCCCGCTTTGGGGCCTCACGCGGGTGCATCGGATTGCCTCACAGGTTCTCAGAACGAGGCCCAGTCGTCGGTGCCCGTCTTGGCCGGGGCGCTGGCCACCTGGCTCGGCTCAGAGGTGCGTGCCGGCGCGGCGGCCGGCTTGGCCTTGAACGCCGGGCGGGTGACGTTCTTGGCGCGGTCCGGGCCGCGGCGCTCAGCGCTGGGCGCATTCGATGCCGGGGTCGCCATGTGGGCTGCGCCCGCGCGTCCTTCGGGCAGCTTGAACACCGCCACGGCCTGCACCAGTTGCTGCGCCTGGCCCTTCAGGCTTTCCGCGGCGGCGGCACTTTCTTCCACCAGCGCCGCGTTCTGCTGCGTCACCTGGTCCATCTGGCTCACCGCCTCGCCGACCTGCGACACACCGGTGCTCTGCTCGCTGCTCGCGGCGCTGATCTCGCCCATGATGTCGGTCACGCGCCTGATCGAGCCGACCACTTCGGTCATCGTGACGCCGGCCAAGTCGACCAGCGCCGTGCCTTGCGCGACGCGCTCGACGCTGGCGTTGATCAGGCTCTTGATCTCCTTGGCGGCTTCGGCCGAACGGCCCGCCAGACTGCGCACTTCGGTCGCCACCACCGCGAAGCCACGGCCCTGTTCACCGGCGCGCGCCGCTTCCACGGCAGCGTTCAAGGCCAGGATGTTGGTCTGGAAAGCGATGCCGTCGATCACGCTGATGATGTCGGAGATCTTCTTCGAGCTGTCGTTGATGCCCTTCATGGTCTCGACCACCTGGTTCACGACCTGGCCGCCCTTGACGGCGACGCTGCTGGCGCTGAGCGCGAGCTGGCTCGCCTGTTTGGCGTTGTCGGCGTTTTGCTTGACGGTGGCGTTGAGTTCTTCCATCGAAGCCGCGGTTTCTTGGAGCGCCGAGGCCTGCTCCTCGGTGCGCTGACTCAGGTCGTGATTGCCCTGGGAGATCTGCGCCGATGCGGTGGCTACCGATTCGGAATTCACGCGCACGCTGGAGACCACCTTCTGCAAGCTCAGCTGCATGGTGGACAGGCGCGACATCAGGCTGGTCTGGTCACCGGCCGCGACCGTGACGGGCCGCGTCAGGTCGCCTTCGGCAATTGCCGACGCGATGTCGCGTGCCGCTGCGGGCTCGCCCCCGAGCTGGCGCGTCAGCGAGCGTGTGACGACGTAGCCAATGCCCGCGCCGAGCAAAGCCGCCAACGCGGCAATGGCCAGGTTGATGCGGATGGTGGCGGCGCCTTCGGCCTTGGCTTGCTCTCCCGATTCGGTCATCAGCTTGCTCTGCAAGACAGAGAACGCATCGATGGCCGCCAGGAACTCGTCTTGCGCCGGACGGACCGTCTTCAGCAGATGCGCTCCTGCTTCTTCGACCTTGCCGGCCCTGAGCATCGCGATGACCTCGCTTCGGCCCTTGGCGTAGGGTCCGCGCGCATCCAGTATCGCCTTGAAGAGTTTCTGGCCGGTCGGCGTGTTGAGCGTCTTCTCCAGCTTGGCCAGCGTTTCGGCGTTCTCGGCCGAGGCCTTCTCGACGCGCTCGAGCGAGGTGCGCACTTCCTCCGCATCCTTGTGCCCGATGATGGCGTTGCGAACGTAGCGCGCCTGCGCGTTGCTGGCCTGGTCCAGGTCGGTGGCCAGGGCGACCTTGATGGCGCGGTCGTCGACGATGTCGACGATGCGTTGGTTGACCGCCTGGATGCGAAGGGTCGTCACCGCCGTGATGAGCAGCAGCAGCGCCACGATCAGGCCGAAGCTGCAGGCCAGCTTGGTGCCGGTTTTCAGGTTGTTGAACATGGCGGTGATCCCCGTTGTGAGTGATGCGCTGGTCGCTTCAAGACTGCAGCGCGCGGCTCAGCAATCCCGTGGGGCATCCGTCTGGAACCAGAACCACCTGTCCTTATCGGCAAGAAGACGGCAGAGCTGAGCCGTCATGGGAGCGAGTTGCAACGCTCCCGTTCGGGCCGCTCGCAGCGATCAACTTCATCAAGGTCTGACAGACGTCACTCGATGTTCTGCACCTGCTCGCGCAACTGCTCGATCGCGACCTTCATCTCGATCGAGATGTTCGTCAGCTCGAGCGCCGCGGCCTTCGACGCCAGCGTGTTCGCTTCGCGCAGCAGTTCCTGGATCAGGAAGTCGAGGCGCTTGCCGACCTCGCCGCCGACCTTCAGCAGCCGGTCGATCTCGTCGAGGTGGGCGCGCAGCCGCGCGAGTTCCTCGGCCACATCGATGCGGATCGCGTAGGCCGCGGCCTCGTTCAGCGCGCGCTCCTGCAAGGCTTCCTGAGAGACCGTGCCGGCGGCGCCGCTCGCCTCGAGCGCCTCGCGCCAGCGCTCGAGGAAGCGCTGCTGCTGGCGCTGCACCACGGCCGGCACCAGCGGCTCGGCCTGCGTGGCGAGCTCGCGCAGCCGCGCGGTGCGCTCGCGCAGCACCGCGACCAGCCGCTCGCCCTCGCGCGCGCGCGCCTCGCGCAGGCCGGCGATCGAGCGCTTCGCGGCCGCGAGCGCCGCCTCGTCGAGCCGCTCGCTCGGCGCGCTGCCCTTGCACCACTGCAGCACCTCGTGCACCGACAGGCCCGGCGCCTTCGGCAGCCAGCCCTGCACCGTGTCTTCGAGCCGCGCCAGCCGGCTCAACTGGTCGTGCTGCGGTTGCGGCCAGGGGGTCTCTTGCTCGCTGCGGGTGCTCAGCCGCAGCTCGATCTTGCCGCGCTTGAACGCGGCGCTCAGCAGCTCGCGCAGCGCCGGCTCGAGCGCGCGAAACTCGTCGGGCAGGCGAAACGCGAGGTCGAGAAAGCGGCTGTTGACCGAGCGCAGTTCGACGCTGACGGCGGCCGCTGCCGACGCGCTCGTGCGCGGCGCCAAATTCTCCGCAGCGCCCGCCGTTTCGGCGCCGGAATGGGCCCCGGCCGCGGCGCTCGCGAAGCCGGTCATGCTGTAGACTGCCATGCGCTGGACCCCTGAAAAAATCGGATTATGTCGAAGCCCAAGCCCGCGCCCTTGCCGTCCGGCACCGTCGTCGGCGGCTACCAGGTCATCAAGAAGCTGGCGGCGGGCGGTTTCGGGGTCGTCTACCTCTGCGAAGACGCCGAGCGGCACCTCGTCGCGCTGAAGGAATACCTGCCGTCCTCGCTCGCCGAGCGCTCGCCGGGCGAACTCACGCCGCGCGTCAAGCCCGAGAAGCAGCCGCTGTACCGCCTCGGCCTGAAGAGCTTCTTCGAAGAGGGCCGTTCGCTCGCGCAGATCAGCCACCCGAGCGTCGTCTCGGTGCTGAACTTCTTCCGCGAGAACGAAACCGTCTACATGGTGATGAACTACCTGCAGGGCGACACGCTGCAGGACTTCATCGTCACCGCGCGCGACCTGAAGCGCGACAAGGTGTTCCGCGAGAGCACGATCCGCTCGCTGTTCGACGAGATCCTGCGCGGCTTGCGCATCGTGCACCAGCACAAGATGCTGCACCTCGACATCAAGCCGGCCAATATCTTCATCACCAACGAGAACAAGGCGGTGCTGCTCGACTTCGGCGCCGCGCGCGAGGTGCTGAGCAAGGAAGGCAACTTTATCCGCCCGATGTACACGCCGGGCTTCGCGGCACCCGAGATGTATCGCCGCGACGGCACGCTCGGCCCGTGGACCGACATCTATGCGATCGGCGCGTGCATCTACGCCTGCATGCAGGGCTACCCGCCGAACGACGCGCCGCAGCGGATCGAGAAAGACCGGCTTGCGCTGAGCCTGTCGCGGCTGCGCAATGTCTACTCCGACAACCTGATCGAAGTGACCGAGTGGTGCATGTCGCTCGACCCGCTGAGCCGGCCGCAGAGCGTGTTCGCGCTGCAGAAGGAGCTGGCGCGCGAGACCGAGCGG
>DATMIN010000296.1:0-3834 GCA_035554275.1 Burkholderiaceae bacterium | reverse complement strand
CTGCTCGGCTGCGCGATCGCGCTGCAGGGCGAGCCCGGCGTGCATGTGCTGGCCGGCGACACCGACGGCATCGATGGCGTCGAAGACAACGCCGGCGCGATCGTCACGCCGAGCACGCTGGCGCGCGCGCAGGCCGCGGGGCTGAAGCCGGCCGAGGTCCTCGACGCGAACGATGCCTACAACTTCTTCGCGCCGCTCGGCGACCTGGTGGTGCCGGGGCCGACGTTCACCAACGTCAACGACTTCCGCGCGCTGCTGATCGTCTGAGAACCTGTGAAGTAATCCGATGCACCCGCGTGAGGCCCCAAAGCGGGCCCAATCTAGGCGCAAAGCGCAGCCGGGGTTGGGCCCCGGCGAGCATTTGCAACGACGAGTGGGCCCGCTTTGGGGCCTCACCCTTCGGGCCGGGGTGGCCAAGGGCGCTGGGCGGTGTTGCGCCGCTTGCCCAGGCATGAGCCTGGGCGGCGCGACGCGCCTACCCCAGCACCCTTGGCCACCCCGGCGCGGGTGCATCGGATTGCTTCACAGGTTCTGAGCGCAGCGCTCAGGCCGCCTGCTTCTTCGCGACTCGCTTCTTCACGGCCGGCTTCTTCGCGGCGCGCGGCGGCGCCGGCGGCGCGGCGGGCCACGAGCGCATCGCCATCTCGACGCTGCGCAGCAGGCTGGCGCGCGACGCGCCGTCCTTGGCCTGCATCGACATGCCCTGATAGACGGTGGAGTAGAAGTTGGCGAGCGCGCCGGCATCGGTGTCGCCCGGCAGCTCGCCTTCGTCGACGCCGCGCTGGATGCGCGCCTGCATCATCGCCACGCCGAGCGCGCGGCGCTTCACGAGCGCGTCCTGGATGTGCTCGGCCGCGACCGAGCAGTTGGTCGTCGCCATCACCATCATGCAGCCGAGCGGGTGGCACGCTTGCGTCAGCTCGGCCGCGGCCTCGCGCAGCAGCCGCTCTATCGCGCCACGCGCGCTGGGCGCTTCGTCAAGTGCGCGCTGGACGTAGCTGCCCGGCCCCTTGCCGTAGCGCTCGATCGCCTCGAGGAACAGCCGCTCCTTGTCGCCGAACGCGGCGTACAGGCTCGGCGGCGTGATGCCCATCGCGGCGGTCAGCTCGCTGACCGACGCGGCCTCGTAGCCGTGCTGCCAGAACACGTGCATCGCCTTCTCGAGCGCGGTGTCGCGGTCGAACGAGAGCGGGCGCCCGCGCGGTTTGGAAAGTGCCGGCGCCGCGCACGCCGTTGTCTCGGTATTTTTCATATCGATCGCTAATAAATCTCTTGACGAAGCTTTCTGCGATGGCTACATTGTGCCATGCCGTAGCGTTCACTACGAATATCTTTCTCGGCCGAAGGCCTCCAGTTCCCCACCACGTTCGCCGCCGAATCCGATTTCGGCGAGCCGGGGCGAAGCCTTGCCGGGTCACGAGCGAACGCACGCTTTCACGAAGGGAAATCATCATGTCGAACCGCTTCACCCCATCCTTGCGCCGCCGCCTCTGGGTCGCCGGCACTGCGCTGACCGCGCTGGCCGCCGTCGCGACCGGTGCCTTCAGCCTGCGCAGCACCAGCGCCCAGGCCTCGCCGGCGCTGGCCGCGCCGGTGCTCGCCGTCTCGGTCGCGACCGTCGTCAGCAGCAACGTCGCGACCTGGGACGAGTTCTCCGGCCGGCTCGAGGCCGTCGAGCGCGTCGACATCCGCTCGCGCGTCGCCGGCACCGTGCAGGCGGTGCACTTTCGCGAAGGCGCGCTCGTCAAGAAGGGCGACCTGCTGCTGACGATCGACCCGGCGCCGTATGCGGCGGACGTCGAGCGCGCCGAGGCGCAGGTGGCCGCGGCGCAGGCGCGCGTCGCGTTCACGCGCAGCGAGAACGAGCGCGCCCGGCGCCTGCTCGACGAGCGCGCGATCGCGCAGCGCGAAGCCGACGAGCGCGGCAACGCGTTGCGCGAGGCCGACGCGAACCTGCGCGCCGCGCAGGCCGCGCTGCAGACGGCGCGGCTGAGCCTGGGCTACACCCAGGTGCGCGCGCCGGTGGCCGGCCGGGTCGGCCAGCTCGAAATCACCGTGGGCAACCTGGTCGCCGCCGGGCCGGGCGCGCCGGTGCTGACGACGCTGGTATCGGTGAGCCCGATCTACGCGAGCTTCGACGCCGACGAGCAGATCGTCACGCGCGCGCTGCGCGACCTGCAGGGCCAGGACAACGGCGCCGGCGCGAGCGCGCGCGCGCAGCTCGAGAAGATCCCCGTGCAGATGGGCACCGCAGCGAACGCGGGCACGCCGTACAGCGGCCACCTGCAGCTCGTCGACAACCAGGTCGACGCGAAGAGCGGCACGGTGCGCGTGCGCGCGGTGTTCGACAACGCCGACGGCAGCCTGATCCCGGGCCAGTTCGCGAAGCTGCGGATGGGCCAGGTCACGAGCACCGCAGCGCTGCTCGTCAACGAGCGCGCGGTCGGCACCGACCAGAACAAGAAATACGTGATGGTCGTGGGCAACGACAACAAGGCGAGCTACCGCGAAGTCACGCTCGGCGCGCATGTGAACGGCCTGCGCATCGTCACCAGCGGGCTGCAGCCCGACGAGCGCGTGATCGTCAACGGCCTGCAGCGCGTGCGCCCCGGCGCGCAGGTCGCGCCGCAACCGGTGGCGATGGACATCAAGGCCGATGCGGGCCGCGCCACGCCCCCGCGTTCCTGAGAAATTCCGAACCCGAGTTCACGATGAACCTCTCCAAATTCTTCATCGACCGGCCGATCTTCGCCGGCGTGCTGTCGCTGCTGATCTTCCTCGGCGGGCTGCTCGCGGTGCGCGGGCTGCCGATCTCCGAGTACCCCGAGGTCGTGCCGCCGTCGATCGTCGTGCGTGCCAACTACCCGGGCGCGAACCCGAAGGTGATCGCCGAGACGGTGGCCACGCCGATCGAGGAGCAGATCAACGGCGTCGAAGACATGCTCTACATGAGCAGCCAGGCCACGACCGACGGGCTGATGACGCTGACCGTCACCTTCAAGCTCGGCACCGACCCCGACAAGGCCCAGCAGCTGGTGCAGAACCGCGTCGCGCGCGCCGAGCCGCGCCTGCCCGAGGAAGTGCGGCGCCTCGGGCTGACGACGGTCAAGAGTTCGGTCGACCTGACGATGGTCGTGCACGTGCTGTCGCCGAGCGGCCGCTACGACATGACCTACCTGCGCAACTACGCGCTGCTCAACGTCAAGGACCGGCTGGCGCGCGTCGAGGGCGTCGGCGAGGTGCAGCTGTTCGGCTCGGGCGACTACTCGATGCGCGTCTGGCTCGACCCGCAGAAGGTCGCGAACCGCGGCCTGTCGGCGAGCGACGTGGTCGCGGCGATCCGCGAGCAGAACATCCAGGCCGCGGCCGGCGTGGTCGGCGCGTCGCCGGGGCTGCAGGGCATCGACGTGCAGCTGTCGGTCAACGCGCAGGGGCGGCTGCAGAACGAGGAAGAATTCGGCGACATCATCGTCAAGACCGGCAGCGACGGGGCGGTCACACGGCTGCGCGACATCGCGCGCATCGAGCTCGGCGCGGCCGACTACTCGCTGCGCTCGCTGCTCGACAACAAGGACGCGGTCGCGGTGCCGATCTTCGCCGCGCCCGGCAGCAACGCGATCGCGATCAGCAACGGCGTGCGCGCGACGATGGAAGACGTGAAGAAGGCGATGCCCGACGGCGTGACGTACGAGATCGTCTACGACCCGACGCAGTTCGTGCGCGCGTCGATCGAATCGGTGGTGCACACGCTGCTCGAGGCGATCGCGCTGGTGGTTCTCGTGGTGATCCTGTTCCTGCAGACCTGGCGCGCCTCGATCATTCCGCTGCTCGCGG
>DATMIN010000295.1:0-3557 GCA_035554275.1 Burkholderiaceae bacterium | reverse complement strand
GGGCCGCGCCTCGGCGCGAGCACCAGCGCCACCGCGAGCAGGCCGCGGCTGTGGTTGGTCGACGCGAGCGCGCCGGTGGCCTCGGTGTCGCAGCCCACCAGCAGCACCGGCGTGGCGTCGGCCGCGCACTGCGTCAGCGCCTCGAGCAGGCCGGCGGCGAAACTGCAATCGAACGCGCTGAGTGCGGTGCTGGCGCGCCGGCAGCCGGTCGCGATGCCCCAGTAGCCCGACGCGGCGTTGTGCACCGAGTTGTGGAAGCGCGTCGGCGACAGCGCCAGCGGCGCCTCGACCAGCGTGCGGCAGATCGCGTCGGTCAGCGCGAGATTGCCGTGCGCCGACGCGAACACGCTGAGCAGCTCGTCGGCGCGCCGGCCCGATTGCGCGACCGCGTGGGTCGCGACCTCGAGCGCGAGCGCGACGCTGTCGGGTGCGCGCCGGCGCTCGGCCGGCGGGAGCAGCTCGGGCGCCGGCCGCTTCGCCGGCGGCACGATTCCGCCCGCCGCGCCGCGCAGCGCCGGCGCCGCATGAGCCCAGCCCGGCAGGCTCGGCGCCCAGAACGCGATGCCCTCGATGAACGCGTCGAGCGTGCTCAAGATCCCGCCCCGCTGCGCGCGAATGCGAGCACGCAGTTCGTGCCGCCGAAGCCGAACGAGTGGCTGAGCGCGACGCGCACCTCGGCGCGCGCCGGCCGCAGCCGGATCTGCGGGCCGCACGCCGGGTCGAGCGTGCGGCTGTTCGCCGTGCCCGGCAGCAGCCCGGTCTCGATCGCGAGCAACGCGAACGCCGCGCCGACGATGCCGGCCGCGCCGAGCGTGTGGCCGGTCAGGCCCTTGGTCGAGCTCGCGTGCGTGCGCGCGCCGAAGCGGCGCGCGACGAGCGCGGCCTCGACCGCGTCGTTCTGCGCGCTCGCGGTGCCGTGCAGGTTGATGTGGTCGACGGCGCCCGGCGCGAGGCCGGCGCGCGCGAGCGCGTCGTCGAGCGCGCGCTCGGCGCCGAGCCCTTGCGGGTGCGGCGCCGACATGTGGTGTGCGTCGCTCGATTCGCCGTGGCCGACGAGCTGCAGCGAACCCCGCTCGCCCGGCGCGGCGCGCTCGAGCAGCGCGAAGCCGGCGGCCTCGCCGAGGTTGATGCCGCCGCGCTCGACGTCGAACGGCCGGCATGGCTCGGCCGACACCAGCTGCAATGCGTTGAAGCCGAACAGCACGCTGCCGCACAGCGTGTCGCAGCCGCCGACGACCGCGGCGTCGACGAGGCCGAGCCGCAGCATCCGCTCGGCCGCGGCGAACACCTTCGCGCTCGACGAGCACGCGGTCGAGACCGTCAGGCACGGCCCTTCGAGGCCGAGCGCGTCCTGCACGAACGCGGCGAGCGAGTGCGGCGTGTGCAGGCGCGGGTTGCGCAGCGCGGCGGGAAAACGGCCGTCGGCATCGAGCACGCGGTAGGCGTCTTCGGTGGCGCCGATGCTCGAGGTCGAGGTGCCGACGATCACCGCGACGCGCGCCGCGCCGTGGCGCCGGCGCGCCGCGGCCACCGTGTCGGCGAAGCCGTCGGCGTTCAGCCCGATCCAGGCGAGGCGGTTGTTGCGGCAATCCCAGCGCGCCAGCGGCGCCGGCAGCGCGGCCTGCTCGAGGCCGGCGACGCGGCCGATCCACGTCGCCAGCGGCGCGGGCCCGAAGTCGTTGGCGCGCAGGCCGCTGCGCGAGGCTTCGACGGCGCCGAGCATCGCTGCCCGGCCCGCGCCGACCGCGCTGGTGGCGGTGTAGGCGCTGATGCGGACGGGCTCGATCGGCGACGGCATGGGGCGACGGCGGGTTCGCCGAAAAGTCTATCGGAAGCGCAGGGCGATACACTGCCGACACTGCCAATTGACGTATACGTCAATCGAACCCCCGCGGAGGCTGCGTGACGAAGAAGACCCCCGATCTGTCCGACTACCAGTGGCGCGGCGCCGGCGGCGCGCGCGGCCGCAAGTTCGACCTCAAGGCGTTCGATCCGGCAGCCAAGCCGTTCGGCAGCGGCGACAAGACGCGTGACAAGGAGGCGGTCGCCGCGCTCGCGACCGAGCTCGACGAACTGCAGAACCTGTTCTGGGCCGACAAGCGCTTCAAGCTGCTGGTCGTGCTGCAGGGCACCGACACCAGCGGCAAGGACGGCACGATCCGCGGCGTGTTCGGCCAGATGAGCGCGCTTGGCGTGCACACCGTCGGCTGGAAGGCGCCCACCGAGCCCGAGCGCGCGCACGACTACCTGTGGCGCATCCACCAGCAGATGCCCGGCAACGGCGAGGTGATGATCTTCAACCGCAGCCACTACGAAGACGTGCTGGTGCCGCCCGTCAGCGGCTGGATCACGCCGGCGCAGACCAAGCAGCGCTACGCGCAGATCAACGACTTCGAGCGCATGCTGAGCGAGAACGGCACGGTGATCTGCAAGTTCCTGCTGCACATCTCGAAGGACGAGCAGCGAGCGCGCCTGCAGGAGCGGCTCGACGACCCGACCAAGCACTGGAAGTTCGCGCTCGGCGACCTCGACGCGCGCAAGCAGTGGGGCGCCTACCAGAAGGCCTACAGCGACGCGATCGCCGCCACGGGCACCGAGTGGGCGCCGTGGACGATCGTGCCGGCCGACTCGAAGACGCACCGCAACCTGATGATCGCCACGGCACTGAAGCGCCTGCTCATCGGCCTCAAGCTGCGCTACCCGCCGGGCGACCCGGCGCTCGCCAACATCAAGGTGGTTTGAACCACCGCGGAGACATTGCGATGACCGATCTCTCAGCCGAATTCAAGGCCCTGGCCGAGTACCGGCCCACGCACAAGGTGCGCTTCGTCACCGCCGCGAGCCTGTTCGACGGCCACGACGCGGCGATCAACATCATGCGGCGCATCCTGCAGGGCATGGGCGCGGAGGTGATCCACCTCGGCCACAACCGCTCGGTCGACGAGGTCGTGACCGCGGCGCTGCAGGAAGACGCGCAGGGCATCGCGATCAGCAGCTACCAGGGCGGCCACGTCGAGTACTTCAAGTACATGGTCGATCTTCTGCGCGAGCGCGGCGGCGAGCACATCCAGGTGTTCGGCGGTGGCGGCGGCGTGATCGTCGGCAGCGAGATCGCCGAGTTGCAGGGCTACGGCGTGGCGCGCATCTACAGCCCCGAAGACGGCCAGCGCATGGGGCTGCAGGGAATGATCGGCGAGATGATGATGCGCGGCGACCGCGACCTCTCGGCGTACGCGCCGACGACGCTGGCGCCGATCCAGGGTGCGACCGAGACGCACTGGCGCGCGCTCGCGCAGCTGATCACCGCGCTCGAGAACGGCCGCGTCGAGCCGGCGCTGAAGGCCGCGCTGCACGCCGCGGCGAGCGAGGCGAAGACGCCGGTCGTCGGCATCACCGGCACCGGCGGCGCCGGCAAGTCGAGCCTGACCGACGAGCTGATCCGGCGCCTGCGCCTGGACCAGCGCGATGCGCTGCGCGTCGCGGTGATCTCGATCGACCCGAGCCGGCGCAAGAGCGGCGGCGCGCTGCTCGGCGACCGCATCCGGATGAACGCGATC
>DATMIN010000294.1:0-3723 GCA_035554275.1 Burkholderiaceae bacterium | reverse complement strand
CGAACGCGAGCCGGCCGAGCGTGGCGCGGAACCACGCCGGTTTGAGCTGCGGGAAGCCGTCGAGCGAGAACTCGACGCTCTGCGCGAAGTGGTGCAGCACCTGCGGCACGTCCCACGTGCCGGTGCTGCGCAGCGGCGCGGCCGGCAGCGCGGCGAGGGCGCGGCGCGCGGCGTCGACGGTGTCGAAGGGGCTCATCACGCGGCGCAGTGTGCCACCGCGCCCGGCCGCGCGGGTTCGATTCTGGGTGTTGACGCTCACCGGCACGCTGCCTACCTTCGCGGTCGGTCGCTGGACGCGACTGGAGGAGACGGCATGGACAACACACGACGGGTGGGTGGGATGAAAACGATGCGGGCGCTGCTCGCGGCGGCGCTGATGCTTCTGCTGCTCGGCGGCTGCACCGCGTTCGACGGCACGCTGGCCGACACCGACGATTGCGCGAAGATGATCGCCGGCGGCCTGCGCCCGCTGGCCGACGAGCGCATGGATCGCTTCAACGGCAAGGTCGGCGAGGCGGTCGCGCGCTGCCGCGGCGGCGAGCGCGCGGCGCAGTTCCGCTCGACGCCGTATGTCGACTGGGCCAACTACTGGGGCACCGGCGACACGGCCTCGTTCGCGCCGGGCGTCACCCGCATCGGCCACTTCGCCGCGAACGGCCGCGGCATCGACGGCGCGCTGCTCGATCTCGAATACCAGCGCATGGAGCTGGTCAAGTTCAACCTGTTCGACAACACCGGCACCTACGCCGCGTTCGTCACCGGCCGCGACGGCCGCGCCGGCCCGACGCTGAAGACCTGGCCCGAGATGCGCCTGCCGAAAGGCGCGCCGAACTACGCCGCGGTCGGCGGCGACGGCCCGCAGGTCTGTGGCGGCGAGCTGATCCGCTTCCGCAACCTCGACGGCAGCTGCAACGATCTGCGCAACCCGCGCATGGGCGCGACCGGCACGCTCTTCGCGCGCAACGTGCAGTTCGAGGCCACCTACCCCGAGCTCGGCAACGACCCGCTCGCGCGCAACCGCCACGGCGATCGGCTCGGGCTGCTGAAGCCCGACCCGCAGTTGATCAGCCGCCTGCTGTTCACGCGCCAGCAGAGCGACGCCTCGAAGTGCCGCGACGGCGAGGGCCTGCCGGGCAATTCGCCGGCCGCGAACTGCGACTACCAGAAGGCGCCGTTCTTCAACGTGCTCGCGGCGTTCTGGATCCAGTTCATGACGCACGACTGGTTCTCGCACATGGAGGAAGGGCACAACGAGCCGGTCTGGATGCCGACCGGCTGCAGTAGCGACGCCGCGCGCGCCGCCGGCTGCCGCGACGGTGATCGCATCGACCGCAGCTTCGTCGCCGACGCGAGCGCCCCGCCGCGCGTGTCGGTGGCCGGTGGCGGCGAGGCGCCGATCGCGCGCGCCTACAAGACCCACACCAACAACGTCACCGCGTGGTGGGACGCCTCGCAGATCTACGGCCATGACGCGACCTCGCGCCGGCGCGTCAAGCGCGACCCGGCCGATCCAGCCCGGCTGCTTATGCGCCCCGGCGCGCACGCCGGCGCCGGCGAGGCGCAGGGCGAGCTGCCGGTGTTCGCGGCCGGCGACCCGATCCTGCCGCAGTGGGCCGGGCAGGGCGCGGCTGCGTTCCCCGACAACTGGAGCATTGGCATGGCGTTCTATCAGACGCTGTTCTCGCGCGAGCACAATGCGTTCGTCGATGCGTTCCGTGCGCAGGCGCGCGCCACGCCCGATGCCGACAGCGGGCTGCGCAACCCGTTGCGGCCCGACGCCGCGATCCGCTACCGCGACGTGAGCGCCGACGAGTTGTTCGAGGTCGGCCGGCTCGTGGTCGCGGCCGAGATCGCGAAGATCCACACGATCGAGTGGACGCCGCAGCTGCTCTACGACGAGCCGCTGTACCTCGGCATGAACTCGAACTGGAACGGTCTGTTCGGCGGCCACGAGATCGCCGCGGCCGCGCTTGAGAAGATCGTGCGGCGCCTGGGCGAATCCGACGACCCGAAGAAGGCGACACAGCTCTACGCCGCGTTCGCGTCGGGCCCGGGCATCTTCGGTCTCGGCAACCACCGCTACGCCGACGGCACGACGACGGCGCGCAACGACCCGTCGAAGAACGACCTGTGGCGCCTCTCGAACCCCGACGACGTGAACGGCGGCACCAACCACTTCGGCTCGCCGTTCAACTTCCCCGAAGAATTCGTCACCGCGTACCGGCTGCATGCGCTGGTGCCCGACCTGATCGAGTTCCGCGAGTGGGACCGCGACCCGAACCTGATCCGCGCCAAGGTGCCGGTCGTCGAGACCTTCCGCGCGAAGGCGACGCCGGCGCTCGTCGATGCCGGCGCGGCGAACTGGGCGCTGTCGATGGGGCGCCAGCGGCTGGGCCTGCTGACGCTGCAGAACACGCCGGCGTTCCTGCAGAACCTGGCGATCCCGCGGCTGCAGTCGGCCACCGGCAAGATCGACGTGGCCGCGCTCGATCTGATCCGCGACCGCGAGCACGGCGTGCCGCGCTTCAACGAGTTCCGCCGCCAGTACGGGCTGCGCCAACTGACGCGCTTCGACGACTTCGCCGACGCGCGCCTGCCCGAAGCCGCACCCGAGCGCGCGCAGCAGCAGAAGATGGTCGCGCTCTTGCGCCAGATCTACGGCCAGCACCGTTGCGACGCGAGCAAGATCATCACCGCGGCGCAGCGCAACCCCGACGGCACGCGCATCAACGACTGCCTCGGCCAGCCCGACGGCAGCGTGGTCGACAACATCGAAGACGTCGACACCGTCGTCGGCTGGCTCGCCGAATACCCGCGCCCGCACGGCTACGCGATCTCGGAGACGCAGTTCCAGGTGTTCATCCTGAACGCGTCGCGGCGCCTGTTCAGCGACCGCTTCTTCACGTCGAGCTTTAGGCCCGAGTTCTATTCGGCGCTCGGCGTGAAGTGGGTCGAGGACAACGGGCCGCTCGGCAAGCAGTTCGAGCCGAAGCCGTCGAACGGCCACCAGATCGAGGTCGCGCCGCTGAAGCGGGTGCTGCTGCGCACGATGCCCGAGCTCGCGCCCGAGCTCGCGAACGTCGTCAACACGTTCGACCCGTGGGGCCGCGACCGCGGCGACTTCTACACGCTGCGCTGGCAGCCGCGGCCCGGAGCCGAAGGCGACCCGGCGTTCCGCGAAAGCGACCCGGCGTTCAAGGCGCCGTGACCGACGGCAGGCGGCCGGTCACTCTCGCGAGCCGCGCCAGCGTGCGCGCCGGCGCGTCGCCGACCAGGCTCCAGTCGAAGCGCCAGGCCCAGTGGCCGCTCGGCGAGCCGGGGAGGTTCATGCGGTGCGTCGCGTCGAGGCCGAGCACGTCCTGCATCGGCACGATCGCGAGGTTCGCGACCGAGGTGTAGGCGGCGCGCAGCATCGCGTCATTGATGTTCGCGTCATCGGCGCCGAGGTAGGCCGCGGCAAAGGCGCGCTCGGCCGCGTCGAGCGTCTGCCACCAGCCGCGCGTGGTGTCGTTGTCGTGCGTGCCGGTGTAGACCACCGACGCCGGCGTGTGGCGGTGCGGCAGGTACGGGTTGGTCGCGTCATCGCCGAACGCGAACTGCAGGATGCGCATGCCGGGGAAGCCGCAGTGGTCGCGCAGCGCTTCCACGTCGGGCGTGATCACGCCGAGGTCTTCCGCGATGATCGGCAGCGGCCCCAGCGCTCCCAGTGCACCCGCGAGCGCG
>DATMIN010000293.1:0-9892 GCA_035554275.1 Burkholderiaceae bacterium | reverse complement strand
GCGCCGACGACGATCGCGTGATGCTGCCGGCCGGTGTGTGGGAGGTGTTGCTCGACACCTCGGAGCCGACCGGCCGCGGCGCATGGCAAGGCCAGGGCGAAACCGCGCTCGCGGTCCCGGCGGCCAGCCTGATGCTGCTGGCTGCGGCCGGGGCCGCGGTCAAGCTGTAGCGAAGCCAGCCAGCCAAACGCCAGCCAAACAAAAGGGGCGCCCGAGGGCGCCCCGCAGAACGATAGCGAAGCCCCGATTAACGGACCACGGCGATCTGGTCGCGCTTGTCGGCCTTGTAGGTGTACAGCGTCAGCGCGCCGTTCTTGATGTCACCCTTCTCGTCGAAGCCGATCGTGCCGGTCACGCCCTTGTAGCCGTCGGTCTTCGCGAGCACCGGCAGGTAGACCTTCGGGTCGGACGAGCCGGCCTTGACCATCGCGGCCACCATCACGTTGGTCGCGTCGAAGACGTACGGTGCGTAGACCTGCACGTCGATGCCGAACTTCTTCTTGTAGTCGGCCTTGAACTTCTCCATGCCGACCTTCTGTTCGCCCTCGACGCCACCGGCCTCGGCGCACACCACCTGGCCGTCGCCCATCGCGCCGCCGGCGAGCTTGGGCAGCTCGCTCGAGCAGATGCCATCGCCGCCCATGAACTTGGCGTTGATGCCGAGCTGCTTCATCTGGCGGATCATCGGGCCGGCCACCGCGTCCATGCCGCCGAAGAACACCACGTCGGGCTTCTTCGACTTGATCTGGGTCAGGATCGCGGTGAAGTCGGTCGCCTTGTCGGTCGTGAACTGGGTGTCGGCGATCGCGCCGCCGGCGCCCTTGACGGCCTTGGTGAACTCTTCGGCGACGCCCTGGCCGTAGGCGGTGCGGTCGTCGATCACGGCGATCGACTTGCCCTTCAGTTCCTTCACGGCGTACTTGCCGAGGGTGCTGCCGAGGTGCACGTCATCGGCGACGACGCGGAACGTGGTCTTGAAGCCCTGACGCGTGTACTTCGGGTTCGTCGCCGACGGCGAGATCTGCGGAATGCCGGCATCCGAGTAGATCTTCGACGCGGGAATCGAGGTGCCCGAGTTCAGGTGGCCGATCACGCCGACCACCTTCGCATCGGCCAGCTTCTGCGCGACCGCGGTGCCCTGCTTCGGGTCGGCGCCGTCGTCTTCGGCGACCAGCTCGAGCTTGACCTTCTTGCCGCCGATCGTCACGCCCTTGGCGTTGAGTTCGTCGATCGCCATGCGGGCGCCGTTCTCGTTGTCCTTGCCGAGGTGGGCAATCGCGCCGCTGGTCGGGGCGACGTGGCCGATCTTGACGACCGCGTCTTGCGCGTAGGCCGCGCCCGCGCCGAGCATCACCACGGTAGCGGCGACGATCGTGTTCAATTTGACTTGCATGCAAAACCTCCAGATGGAATGTTCAAACAGTGGAACCGGTTGATATCACCGCGGGCGAAACGTTAACTCAAAAAGAAAGGGTTCCTCTCAGTGAATGCACGGGTCGCCCGAGGCCGCTCGGAGCCGCAGTGGTGATTGGCACCACAACGCTCCCGGCTGCACCCACAACGCGCGGGTCAGCGGCCGCGATGACGCGCCAGTTCCTGTGCCACCGCACGAGACACGGCTTCTCGCAAGGTCGATGCCAGCTCGGTGCGCGCTTCGCGCACGATGCTGTCGGCGGCGCGCGTCAGCAGCGGCGTCAGCACCTCGCGCAGCCGGTAGTCGAGCATCAGGTCGATCTGGCGCTGCAGATCGACGAGCACGCGCTGCGCGAGCTGCTCTTCGCTGAGCATCGCGCCGGGCACCGCGAGGGGAGCGTCGGCGTCGACGTAGCCGGCGTCGGGCGAGGCCTCGGCAGCCGGCGGCATCGCGCCCTCCGACAGCGCCGCCGCACCGGATTCGGGCCACGCCACGACCTCCGTCAGCGTCGGCACCCGATCGGGCGAGAGCGGCGGGCCACCGGTCACCGCGCGCCCTCCTGCTGCTCGACGCGCCGGATGTCGTAGCCGCGCGCGGCGTAATGCTTCCAGCGCAGCCGCGCCTGCGCGCGGTCGGCTTCGTCGGTGCTGACGACCTCGACCAGCGTCTCGAAGCTCTCGAAGCCGGCCGGCGCCTCGTCGCCGAGGTTGATCAGGCACTCGTGCGGGCCGGGCTGCGCCGCGTCGGCCGCGAGCCACACGCGCGTGCGGCGCAGGCGCTCGGGCACCGGCTGGCCCGGGCGCAGCAGCACGTGGGGCACGAAGTCGGTCGAATCGAACGTCCACAGCGCGCGGTCGAGGCGCGTCAGCGCCGGCACCGGGCCGGTCAGCACGACGGCGGCGCGCCGGCTCATGTCGCGCACGAGGCCGCAGGTGTACGCGGTGCGGTCTGCCACGTTGAAGTGGAACGACACTTCTGTCATCGCGCCGGCCCGGGTGCGCGGATGCTCGACGCCGCTCAGCCGACCTGCGCCAGCACGAAGTGCGTCAGCAGCGGCACCGGCCGGCCGGTCGCGCCCTTGGCCGAACCCGACTTCCACGCGGTGCCGGCGACGTCGAGGTGTGCCCACGGGTACTTGCCGGTGAAGCGCTTCAGGAACATCGCCGCGGTGATCGCGCCGCCCGGGCGCCCGCCGATGTTGGCCATGTCGGCGAAGTTGCTCTTCAGGGCGGTGTCGTACTCCTCGTCGAGCGGCATGCGCCAGCACGGGTCGAGCGCCTTCGCGCTGGCCGCGAGCATCTGCGCGGCGACTTCGTCGTCGGCGCTGAACAGACCGGAGTGGTGGTGGCCGAGCGCGACCACGCACGCGCCGGTCAGCGTCGCGATGTCGACCACGACCTTCGGCTTGAAGCGCTCGGCGTAGGTCAGCGCATCGCACAGGATCAGCCGGCCTTCGGCATCGGTGTTGAGGATCTCGATCGTCTGCCCCGACATGCTCTTGACCACGTCGCCCGGCTTGACCGCGCGCCCGCTCGGCATGTTCTCGCACGACGGGATGATCGCGACGAGGTTGAGCTTCGGCTTGAGTTCGGCCACCGCGCGCAAGGTGCCGAGCACGCTCGCGGCGCCGCCCATGTCGAACTTCATCTCGTCCATCTCGGCGCCCGGCTTCAGCGAGATGCCGCCGGTGTCGAACGTGATGCCCTTGCCGACCAGCACGACCGGCGCCTGCGGCACCTTCGATTTGGCCGCGCCGTCGTAGCGGGCGACGATGAAGCGCAGCGGCTCGTCGGAGCCCTGCGCGACCGCGAGGAACGAGCCCATGCCGAGCTTCTCGCAGGCCTTGCGGTCGAGCACCTCGACCTTCAGGCCGTAGTCCTTGCCGAGCTTCTTCGCCTGCTCGGCCAGGTCGCTCGGCGTGCAGTGGTTGGCCGGGCGGTTCGCCCACTCGCGCGCCAGCGCGACGCCCGAGGCGATCGCCTCGCCGCGCGCCAGACCGTGCTGCACCGCCTTCACATCGGCCTTGCTGCACAGCACCGTGAGCTTGTCGATCTTCGAGGCCGGCGGCGCGCTCGGCTTGGTGTGACGGTAAAGATAAGTGGCGTCGCGCGCGGCGGTGACGATCGCCTCGGCCTGCGCATCATTCAGCGTGCCGGCGCCGGCCAGTGCGACCGCGACGTGCTTCGCGCCGCTGCCCTTCACCAGCTCGATGCCCCGCGCGACCGCGGCCTTGAACGACTTCGGCGTCGGCACACCGGCGGCCGCGAACACGACGCGGCTCGCGCGCACGCCCGCGGGCCGGTGAACGTACAGCGCCTTGCCAGCCTTCAGCACCAGATCGCCCTGCGCGACCGCATCGCTCAACGCGGCCGCGAGCGGCGCGGCGAGCGCCGGGTCGGCGGCGTCGCCGTTGACCACCAGCACGAGCGCGTCACACGCGAACGCCGCCAACCGGTCGGGGGAAGAAATCTGGTGACGAAAGTCCATAATCGACGGTCCTGTTGTCTCTGCAGGACGAGAGGGAAGACGAGCGGGCGATGTTATTCGATTCCACCCTGCGCCGAGACCTGGCGCGCAACTTCGGCGCCACGCTGGTGGTGATCCTGACCATCGTGCTGACGATGATGCTGATCCGCACGCTCGGCCTGGCCGCTGGCGGCCAGGTCGCGCCGCAGGACGTGGTGCTGCTGCTCGGCTACATCGCGCTCGGCCACCTGCCGACGATGCTCGCGCTGTCGCTGTTCATCGCGGTCGTCGCGACGCTCGCGCGCATGTACCGCGAGAGCGAGATGACGATCTGGTTCGCCAGCGGCGTCGGCCTGACGCGCTTCGTGCGGCCGGTGCTGCGCGTGTGCTGGCCGGTGCTGCTGGTGATCGGCGTGCTCGCGCTGTTCGTCTGGCCGTGGCAGAACCAGCGCGGCGTCGAGTTGAAGGAGCGCTTCGAGCGCCGCTCCGATCTGTCACGCGTCGCGCCGGGGCAGTTCCAGACCTCGAGCGACGGCACGCGCGTGTTCTTCATCGAGCGCGACCCGACCGATTCGCGCACCGGCCGCAACGTCTTCATCCTGACCTCGCTGCCGGGCGCCGAATCGGTGACCTCGGCGCGCAGCGGCCGCGTCGAGCTGCTCGGTGACGACCGCTTCCTGACGCTCAGCCGCGGCCAGCGCAACGAGGAGAACCTCGCCACCGGCGACAAGACCCTGGCGCGCTTCGAGGCCTACAGCGCACGCGCCGGCGAGCGCGTGATTTCGGGGATGGACAACCTGCCGCCGAAGGCGCGCAACACGTTCGAGCTGCTGCTCGACCCGACGCCGCGCCATCAGGGCGAGCTGGTGTGGCGCCTCGGCCTGCTGCTCGGCGCGGCGAACATGGTGCTGCTCGGCGTCGGCCTGTCGGCCAGCAACCCGCGCCGCGCGAGCAACTGGAACCTGCTGTTCGCGCTGATGAGCTTCGCGATCTACTACAACGTGATCAACCTGTCGCAGGCCTGGGTCGCGGCCGGCAAGATCGGCATGGGGCCGGCGCTGGTGCTGGCGCACGGCGGCGCGTTCGTGATCGCACTGGCGATCCTGTGGTGGCGCGAGAACGGCAATCGCCGCGGCCGTTGGCGCGCGCGGCTCGCGCAGCACCGATCGGTACCGGCATGAAGACGGTGCGGCGGCTGTTCTACGTCGACATCGTCAGCGCGGTCACGTTCGTCGCGCTCGCGTTCCTGTCGCTGTCGTTCTTCATCGACTTCATCGACCAGCTCGGCGACGTCGGCCAAGGCGGCTACACGATGGTGCAGGCCGCGCTGTACTCGGCGCTGCTGCTGCCCGGCCACTTCTACGAGGTCGCGCCGATCGCGGTGCTGATCGGCACGATCTACACGCTGGCGCGGATGGCGCAGGCGTCGGAGTACACGATCCTGCGCACCGGCGGGCTCGGCCCGGGCCGCGCGCTGTCGCTGCTGGCCACGCTCGGGCTGGCGTTCGGGCTGCTGACGTTCGTCGTCGGCGACTACCTCGCGCCGCTCAGCGAACGCCAGGCGAACCAGGTGCAGGCGAGCGTCAAGGGCGGCACCAAGCTCGGCCGCTCGGGCGCCTGGCTGAAGGACCACGCCGACACGCCCGACGGCGAGCGCAGCTACTCGATCAACGTCGGCTCGGCCGGCCCGAAGGGGCTGCTGCAGGGCGTGCGCATCTTCGAGTTCGACGCCGACGGGCGGCTGCGCCAGCGGCTCTCGGCCGCCACGGCGCAGGTCGAGCCGAACCAGACCTGGTCGCTGAAGGACGTGACGCTGACGCGCTGGGACGCGGCCGGCGGCGGCAGCAACGCGCAGGTGCCCGAGCAGAAGCTCGCGGCGCTCGACTGGCACAGCACGCTGTCGGCCGCGGTGGTGGCGGCGGCGGTGTCGCCGGTGAGCTCGATGTCGACGATCGACCTGGCGCGCTACATCGTCCACCTCGCCGACAACGAGCAGGCCGCGCAAAGCCACCAGATCCAGTTCTGGAAGCGTGCGCTGTACCCGTTCGCGTGCCTCGTGATGGTCGGCCTCGCGCTGCCGTTCGCCTACATGCACGCGCGCGCCGGCGGCGTCAGCCTGAAGGTGTTCGGCGGCATCATGCTGGGCATCAGCTTCGTGCTGCTCAACAACGTCGCCGGCCACCTCGGGCTGCTGCGCGACTGGACGCCGTGGATGGTCGCCGCCGCGCCGAGCCTGCTTTACCTGCTGCTGTCGTTCGCGGCGTTCAGCTGGCTGGTGAGGTACCGGTGAGGCTGGGTCTGTTGTTGTTCGCGCATGGCGCGCGCGACGCGCGCTGGGCCGAGCCGTTCGAGGCGGTCGCGCAGCGCGTGCGCGCGCGCGATCCGGCGCTCGACGTGCGCCTCGCGTTCCTCGAACTCATGCGACCGACGCTGCGCGAGGCCGGCGACGCGCTCGCTGCGGCCGGCTGCGCGCAGGTCGACATCGTGCCGCTGTTCCTGGGCGCCGGCGGCCATGTGCGCAACGACCTGCCCGAGCTGCTCGACGCGCTGCGCGCCGCGCACCCCGGCGTCGCCTGGCGCCTGCAACCGGCGATCGGCGAGGCCGCGAGCGTCGTCGACGCGATGGCCGACGCCGCCCTCGCCCTCGCGCACCGCCCCACCCGATGAACCTGCACCAGTTCCGCTTCGTCCAGGAGGCCGCGCGCCGCGACCTCAACCTCACCGAAACCGCGAAGGCGCTGTTCACGTCGCAGCCCGGCGTCTCGAAGGCGATCCTCGAACTCGAGGCCGAACTCGGCATCGACATCTTCGCGCGCCACGGCAAGCGCCTGCGCCGCATCACCGAGCCCGGGCGCGAGGTGCTCAAGAGCATCGAGGTGATCATGCGCGAGGTCGGCAACCTGAAGCGCATCGGCGAGGAGTTCTCGATGCAGGACGCCGGCACGCTGTCGATCGCGACCACGCACAGCCAGGCGCGCTACTTCCTGCCCGAGCCGGTGGCGCAGCTGCGCAAGCGTTTCCCGAAGGTCAACATCAGCCTGCACCAGGGCTCGCCGGAGCAGGTCGCGAAGATGGTGGTCAACGAGGTCGCCGACATCGGCCTGGCGACCGAGGCGCTCGCCGATGTCGACGAGCTCGTCACGCTGCCGTGCTACGAATGGCGCCACGCGGTGGTGATGCCGAACGGCCACCCGCTCGCGCAACTCGAGCGCATCTCGCTCGAAGACCTGGCGATGTTCCCGCTGGTGTCGTACCACCCGTCGTTCAGCGGCCGCACCCGCGTCGACCAGGCCTTCGCGGCGCGCAATCTGAAGCCGAACATCGTGCTCGAGGCGATCGACGCCGACGTGATCAAGACCTACGTGCGCATCGGCCTCGGCGTGGGCATCGTCGCCGAGTCGGCGGTGCGCGACGATCCGCCCGGCGGCGAGCTGGTGTCGCGCCCGGTCGGCCATCTGTTCGGTGCGAACGTCACGCGCATCGCGTTCAAGCGCGGCGCCTACCTGCGCAACTTCGTCTACGCGTTTGCCGAGATGCTCTCCGATCGCCTCAGCCGCAAGCTGATCGTCGGTGCGATGGCCGGCGACACCGGCGAGGCCGACTACCAGCTCTGAATACCAGCTCTGAACCCCGACCACCTCCGACCCCGAATGCGTGCTGCACCGAACACCCCCGCCCTCGTCTCGCGCCTGCCCAACGTCGGCACGACGATCTTCACCGTGATGTCGGCGCTCGCGCTCGAGCGTGGCGCGGTCAACCTCGGCCAGGGCTTCCCCGATTTCGACTGCGACCCGGCGCTGGTCGATGCAGTCAACACGGCGATGCGCGCCGGGCTGAACCAGTACCCGCCGATGGCCGGCGTGCCGGCGCTGCGCGAGGCGGTCGCTGCGAAGATCGCCGCGCTCTACGGCCATGCGTACGACCCGGGCCGCGAGATCACGATCACCGCCGGCGCGACGCAGGCGATCATCACCGCGATCCTCGCGCTGGTGCACCCCGGCGACGAGGTGATCGTGCTCGACCCGTGCTACGACAGCTACGAGCCGAACATCGAGCTCGCCGGCGCGACCGCGGTGCACGTGCCGCTGACGCCGGGCACGTTCGAGCCCGACTTCGCGCTGATCGGTGCCGCGATCACGCCGCGCACGCGCGCGGTTCTGATCAACACGCCGCACAACCCGAGCGCCACGGTCTGGTCGGCCGAGCACATGGCGCAGCTCGCCGCGCTGCTGCGCGACACCGACATCATCGTGATCGCCGACGAGGTCTACGAGCACATGGTCTACGACGGCGCCGCGCACCAGAGCGTGGCACGCTTCGCCGAGCTGGTGCCACGCAGCGTCGTCGTCTCGAGCTTCGGCAAGACCTACCACGTGACCGGCTGGAAGGTCGGTTATGTGGCCGCGCCGGCGCCGCTGATGGACGAGTTCCGCAAGGTCCACCAGTTCAACGTGTTCACCGTCAACACGCCGATGCAGCACGGCCTGGCGGCATTCATGGCCGACGCGTCGCACCACCTCGGCCTGCCCGCGTTTTACCAGCGCAAGCGCGACCGCTTCCGCGCCGGCCTTTCGAGCACGCGCCTGCGGCTGCTGCCGTCGCGCGGCAGCTACTTCCAGTGCGTCGACTATTCGGCGGTGAGCGAACTGCCCGAGGCCGAGTTCTGCCGCTGGCTGACCAGCGAGATCGGCGTCGCCGCGATCCCGCTGGCGGCGTTCTACCAGGGCGGCTTCGAGCAGCGCCTCGCGCGCTTCTGCTTCGCGAAGAAGGACGAGACGCTCGACCTCGCGCTCGCGCGCCTGGCCCGGCTCTGAACGCTCAGCGTCCGCTGCCGGGCTTCGGCGGCGCGGGCGGGTCGAGTTCGAGGTCGATCAGGTGGATGTCGGGCGGCGCCGGCGCGGGGGCCGGCGGCGCCGTCACGTCGACATCGAGCGACAGCCGCTCGAGCGCCGGCGCGGCGGCCAGCGGCTGCGTCGTCTCGGGCGGATCGCCCGGCGCCGGCAGCGGCAGCAGCAGGTCGACGTTGGTCGGCGCCGCGTCGCCGTGCTCGGCCAGGTCGTGCGCGATCGTGTACAGGAACAGCAGCTCGCGGTAGGCCGGCAGGTCGAAGGTCGGATCGCTCAGGTCGCGCCGGAACAGCGCCGACTCGAGCATCTGCATCACCCGCCCCGGCGCGAACCAGTGCTGCTGCAGGTCGACGATCGTCTCCGGGTACGCCACCAGCGTGCGGCCGGCCAGCGGGTCGGCCGACCACGCCGGCGAGTTGGCATTGAAGCGCTGGCTGAAGCGATCGCGGATGCGCCGGTAGGCGGCCTCGTCGCCGCGGCGGCGGTGGATGTCGAGCAGCTGCAGGTACGGCAGCGGGCTCGAGCCGGCGTCGCCGCGCACGTGGCTCATCAGCAGGTCGATCGCGGCCTCGTCCTGCCCGAGCACGATGAAGAACTCGGCCTGCTGCTCGAGATCGATCAGCTCCTCGACCGTCAGCGCGTGCGCGGTCGGGCCGGCGTCGCTCGCGCGCGGCTCGTCTTCCTCGACGAAGGTCGACGGCGTGAACGGGTCGGCGATGGCGATCGGCAACGCCGGCTCGGCCGGCAACGGTGGCACGACCAGGGGCGGCGCCATCGGGGTCGGGTCGAGCAACGCGGCGCTCGACGGCGCCGGCTCCGACGGCGGGCCGGTCCACCACTGGCCGGCCGCGCCGAGGCGGCGTTGCCGCCACCACAGCAGCCCGGCGAGCAGCGCCAGCAACGCGCACAGCGCGGCCAGCACGAGAACGAGCGGGCTGGTGTAGCGCGCCGACTCGGCGTCGTTGACGCGCGCCTGCAAGGTGGCGAGCGCCGCCTCGGTCGCGCGCGACTTCTTCTGCAGCGCGGCCAGGCCTTCCTCGAGCTGCTGCACGCGCTGGCGCTCGGCCGCGGCCGATGCCGCGTCGGCCGGCATCGACGCGGCCACGGCGGGCGGCGTCGCCGGAGCGGGCACGGCGGCGGTCAGCGTCGCGGGCGCCGAGGCGGG
>DATMIN010000292.1:0-7780 GCA_035554275.1 Burkholderiaceae bacterium | reverse complement strand
AAGAGTTCATACATCGCCATCGCCATCGCGCCGACGACGACCAGTCCCGCGAAGGCCAGGCCCATCTGCATCGATGAGCCGGCCGAGATCAGCAGGTAGCCGATGCCCTCGTTCGCGGCCGTCATCTCCGAGACCGTGGTGCCGACGAAGGCGAGCGTGATCGCGACCTTGAGCGAGCCGTAGAAGTAGGGCATCGAGCGCGGCAGGCCGACCTTGACGAGCACGTCCCAGCGCTTGGCGCCGAGCACGCGCAGCACGTCTTCGAGTTCGGGTTCGAGCGTCGCCAGCCCGGTTGCGATGTTGACCGTGATCGGAAAGAACGAGATCAGGAACGCCGTCAGCACCGCCGGCCCGACGCCGATGCCGAACCACACCACGAGGATCGGCACGAACGCCGCCTTCGGCAGCGCGTTGAAGCCCGTCATCAGGGGGTACATCGCGGCGTAGGCCAGGCGCGAGCTGCCGACCAGGAAGCCGAGCAGCATGCCGACGACGATCGCGATCCCGAAGCCGACCATCGTGACCCAGAACGTGCGCCAGGCGTGCCCGGCGATCACCGGCGCGAACTCGATGATCTTCGCGATGATCGCGCTCGGCGCTGGGAAGATGAACTCCGAGACATTGAAGCCGCGGCAGATCGCCTCCCACGCGAGCAGCACCGCGACCAGCAGCACCCACGGGGCGAGCTTCTCGCGCCGGCTCGCGTTCACGAGGCCAGCTCCACCGGCGCCGCCGGTGTGTCCGGCGCGAGCGGCTTGCGGATCGCGCCGATGTGCTCGCGCAGCTCGAGCACGATGTCGGTGAACGCCTTCGTGTACGTCAGCTCGAGTTCGCGCGGGCGCGCCAGCTCGATCGTGCGCTTGGCGACGATGCGGCCCGGGCTGCGGCTCATCACGTACACCGTGTCGGCGAGGAACACCGCCTCGCGCAGGTCGTGCGTGACGAGGATGACGTTGAAGCGCTGCGCCGCGTGCAGGTCGCGCAGGATGCACCACAGCTCTTCGCGCGTGAACGCGTCGAGTGCGCCGAACGGCTCGTCGAGCAGCAGCATCTTCGGCTCGTGGATCAGCGCGCGGCAGATCGACGCGCGCTGCTGCATGCCGCCCGAGAGCTGCCACGGGAACTGGTCTTCATAGCCGCCGAGGCCGACGCTTTGCAGGAGCTTGCGGCCCTTGTCCTCGTACAGCGCGCGCTGCGCGCGGAATTGCGAGCGGTGCGGCTCGACGATCTCGAGGGGCAGCAGCACGTTGCGCAGCGTCGTGCGCCACGGCAGCAGCGACGACGACTGGAACGCCATGCCGGTGATCTTCAGCGGCCCGGCGACCTCGCGGCCGTCGATCACGACCGTGCCCTTCGACGGCCGGCGCAACCCGGTCGCGAGCTTCATGAAGGTCGACTTGCCGCAGCCCGACGGCCCGACGATCGCGATGAACTCGCCGCGCTCGACACTCAGCGAGATGTCTTCGACGGCGAACTGCTGCTGCGCCAGCAGCTCGTCGTTGTACGCGAGCCAGACGTTGCTGAATTCGACGAAGCCCGTCAATGGAGCCCCTCGACTGCCGAGTACGTCAGTCGATCCCCCGAGGGGATGCGGGCCCGCTTGGGGCGGCCCGGCGCTCGGCCCGCGGTCACTTCTTCGCGACCTTGAAGATGTCGCGGTCGGCGGCCGCCGGCAGGAACGCGCCGTTCCACACCAGCGCCGGGTCGACGCGCTGCTTGGTCGCGAATGCGTCCGACACCTGGCTCGCCATCAGGCTCAGGCGCGGGCCGAGCGCGTTGCCGAAGCCCTCGGCCTTCGCGTCGGGCGTCAGCACGGTGGCGTCGAGCGCGAGCTTGAGGCGGCGCTCCTCGAGGGCGGCGTCGACGAGGCCGTCCTTCGCCTTGAGCACCACGATCGCCGCCTTCGGGTCGGCGATCACGTCTTTCACGCCCTTCGTGAATGCGCGCAGGAACGCCTTCACCGCCTCGGGGTTCTTCTTCAGGAATGCGTCGGAGACGATCACCGCGTTGCCGTACAGCTTGACGCCGTAGGCCGGGTACGCCAGCACGACCACGTCGTCGGCCTTGACGCCGCGCGCCTCGAGGTTGAGCAGCGAGGTGAACGAGAAGCCGGTGATCGCGTCGATGTCGCCGCGCACCAGCATCGTCTCGCGCAGTGTCGGGTCCATCGCGGTCCACTGGCCGGCGTCGAGGCCGTTGGCCTTCGCGAAGATCGGCCAGGCCTTGCGGCCGGCGTCGAACACCGGCGCGCCGAGCTTCTTGCCTTTCAGATCGGCCGGCGTCTTGATGCCCGACTTCTTCAGCGCCATCACCGCCGCCGGCGTGTTGTTGTAGACCATCATCACTGCGATCGGCTTGTTCGGCGCGGTCGGGTTGTTGGCCTGGAACTCCATCAGCGCCGCGAGGTCGGCGAAGCCCATGTCGTAGGCGCCCGAAGCCACCCGCGTGACGGTGCCGCCCGAGCCGTTGCCGGCGTCGACCGTGACCGCCAGCTTCTCGGCTTTGTAGTAGCCCTTCGCCTCGGGCACGAGGAAGAGGGCCGCCGGGCCTTCGAAACGCCAGTCGAGCTGGAACTTGATCGGCGTGTCCTGCGCACGCGCCGGCGAGGCACTGAGCAGGGCCGCGGCGGCGAGCACGAGCGCGCCGGTGAAATCACGCCGAAAGAAGGGCAGGGTCATCGCAAGTCCTCGGAAGCCACGGGGGGCGATTCAAGTTTCGTGCCGGGCGGGCGTCAGCGCGCGCCGAAGTTCGCGTTGACGCGCCGCTGCAGATACGCCTCGGCGGTCATCGGCTCGTGCTTGCGCTGCGGGCCTTCGATCACCACATCGCGGTTCGCCTGGCAGAAGAACGCGAGGCTGTAGCGCGCGCCCTGGTACTCGTCGGGCCGCGGGTTCTTGACGCGGTGGAAGTTCGACGGCAGCCGGTCGTCGCTCCAGCGCATCAGCATGTCGCCGATGTTGCAGGTGATCACCTCGTCGGCCGGCTCGATCGGCGTCCACTGCTGCGCGTCCATGTCCTTGCCGGGGCAGACCTGCAGCCCGCCCTGGCCGGCCTGCTGGAACAGCAGCGTCAGGCAGTCGAAATCGGTGTGCGCGCCGGCGCGCCACAGGTCGAGCGCGCCGCGCTGCGCCGGCTCGATCGCGAAGTAGTGCAGCAGCCGCAGCGTGCTCTGGTAGGCCGGCACCGACGGGTCGTGCGCGCGGGTGAAGAAGTCGCTCGCGAAGCCGAGCCGGTCGGCGAAGCACGACAGCAGCTTCATGCCCACGTCCCAGCACTGCGCCTCGAAGCCGAGCATCGTCGCCTCGAAGCCGGCCAGCTCGGCCTCGCCCGGCCACAGCGCCTGCGGCGCCATGTGCGGGCGGGTGATCTGGTACGACTCCTTCTGGTCCGCCGTGCCGGTCGACGGGCGCACCTGCGCGCGGCTTTCCCAGCCGGCGTTCAGCGCCTTCTTCAGCGGATGGCGCGCCTTCACCGCGTCGGGCAGCGCGAAGAACGCCTGCGTCATCGCGAACGCGCTCTTGATGTCGGCGAGCGGAATGCCGTGGTTCACGACCTGGAAGAAGCCGATGTCGGTGGCGGCCGACCAGAGCTGCTCGGTGATCTCGGGCTTGCGCCGATCGTAGTCGGCGAGGTCGATGCGGCGCACTTCGCGCTGGCTCGTCTCCGAGCCCATCGCGCCCATGCGCGCTTCCTTGTCGAGTTCCTGCATCACGAACCTCCTTGCGACCAGAACGCGCGATGCGGCGCGCTCGCCTCGTCGAGCAGCGCCGGCCCGAGCACCTCGATCGGCTCGGGCGAGCGCGCGAAGATCTCGCGGCACGACCATTCGAGGTCGGCGCTGCCGGCGCGCAGTTGGCGGAAATCGCGCAGCCGCACTGCGTCGATGCCGAACACGACGCGGCGCGCGCCCGACCAGAAGATCGCGCCGGAGCACATCACGCACGGCTCGCCCGAGGCGTAGACCGTCGCGCCGGCGAACGCGTCGCGCGGATGCGCGCGCGACGCCGCGCTGATCGCGCGCAGTTCGGCGTGGCCGGTGCAGTCGCCGCTCTCGGCGGTGTCGTTCGGCGCCTCGCCGAGCAGCGCGCCGCTGGCCGACACCACGACCGCGCCGAACGGCCGGTTGCCGCGCGCGCCGGCCTGCGCCGAGAGTTCGATCGCGCGGCGCAGGTACAGCGCGTCGGCGTCGCGCAGCGGGGTTTCGGCGAGCGGGGCGGCTGTCACTCGGGGAACCCGGCCAGGCGCAGGGCGGGCACGTAGGTTTGAAGAGCCCAGGTTCGGTACGCCGGGGGAAATCGGTTGGCTGGGTCTTCCATCATGCTCACGTAGGCCGAGATCGTGTTCTTCGGGTTGGCTTTGAGCGATGCCTCCATGGCCGCCCGGGCGCGCTCCCGCTCGCCCTTCATTGCGTACGCTACGGCCAGCGTCGTGTTCGTGTCGCTGGGGCGGAATGTCGGATTGAGTTCCCGGAATCGCAGTGCCCATGCGATCGCCGAGTCGTAGTCGCCCAGCATGAACTCAACCCATGACAGGTTGAGCAGCAGCACGTCTCTCGGACTCTTCGGGTCCAGTGCCAGTGCTTGCTTGAGCAGCACCAACGCTCGCTGCGGCTCGGCACGCCAGTAAAGCAGATTGGCCAGGCCCATGTAGGCGGCGGGCTCCTTTGGGGCCAAGGCGAGCGCCCTTTCAAACGCCCGTAGGCTGCCGTCAAAATCCCCCTTCATTGTGGCAATCGTTCCCAGAGACAGGTACAGCCGAAAGCTCTCAGGATCTATCACCTGCATTCGGGAACAAAGGTCCGCTGCCTCGGCAATCGCCTTCTCTCTCGCCTTGTCTCCAAGACTTGCATCGAAGTTGTAGGCCTGGCGCGTCAGGCTCTGCGACAGAGACGACATCGCCTCGAAATTGCCGGGTTCGAGCGCCAGCGCCTTGCGCAACAACAGCTCTTGCTCCCGCAAATCGGCCAGCGACTGGCGCTTGATGGACAACGCGCGCGCCCGCAGTAGCAGATCGGCCACCGTCGGGCTGCTGGTGCGCTTCTCACTCTCGCGGGCCGCGCGCACCACCAGTTCGCGGCCCATGCTGTTGCCGATCAGCGTGGTCACCTGGTCCTGCAGCGCGAACAGGTCGCCGCTGTCGCCATCGAAGACCTCGGACCACAGCTGCGCGTTGCTCGCGGTGTCGGTCAGCTGCGCGTTGATTCGCACCTTGCTGCCGCTGCGCTGCACATTTCCCTGCAGCACGAAGCGCACGCCGAGCTCCTTGCCCACCTGCTGCGCCGTCAGCGCCTTGTCCTTGAACGCGAGCGCCGTTCCGGTGCCGACGATGAAGGCGGCTCGGATGCGCGACAGATCGGCCGTGACGCTGGCGGTCAGGCCGTCGGCGACGTAGCCTTGCGCGGGATCGCCGGTGAGGTTGGCAAATGGAAGCACCACGATCGACAGCGGGCCGGCGTCGGTGGGCAGCGCGGTGGTCGCGACGGCCGGGGCCACGTCGCCACGAACCGTGCGATAGGTGTTCCAGTAGCCCACCAGGCCGCTGAGGACGGCGCCCACCGCCGCGACGGCGACGATCGGGCCCTTGAGCCGCGCGATCGATGCAGCGATCCGGGAGGCCACCGACCCGTGCAGGGCGGCCTTCCCGGGACCGGCTGCTGCACCCCCGTCACCGACCTCGTCCATCGAGTACGCCTCCGCGTGGCCCAGCGTGGAGAGGGCGCGCCGCCCCCTGCTCGAACTGTAGCCGCTGGGGCGCGAGCGCGCGGCGCGCGCGGGCGGCTCAGAACCGATGCCGGATGCCGAGCGCGACGCTGGTGGCGTTGGCCTGCGCGGTGACCTTGTCGTAGACGGCCATCGCGTACAGGTCGGTGCGCTTGGTCATGAAGTAGTCGTAGCCGAGCGTCGCGGTCGCGCGCTTCAGGTTCAGTGGGCTGGCGAGCTTGGTGTACGCGGCGTCGAACAGCACGAAGCCGACGCCGATCGGCACCTGCGCGCCGAACGACGAGGTCTTCGCGTCGTAGTTCGTGACCTCGCGCTTCGACTGGCCGTAGCTCGCGAACAGCTTCAAGAAGTTGAAGTCGTACGAGCCGCCGACCATCCAGTCCTTGCGGATCGTCGGCGTCACGACGCCGGCGACGGTGGTGGTGATCAGGCTCGGGAACGGGTTGGTGATCTGGTCGCGCTCGTAGAACGCGGTCAGCACCCACGGGCCGCCGAAGTAGATCAGGTTGCCGCCGAGGTTGTGCTTGCTGGTGTTGCCGGCGCTGGTCTGCTCGCCGAACTGGTATTGCAGGTTGGCCGTCAGGCCGCCGAAGTTCGGCGTCGAGTAGGTGACCTGGTTCGACCAGCCGGTGTCGGACGGCGTGCTCGCGTACGGCCACTTCGCGGTGTTGATGTCGGCGTGCAGGATCACCGGCGAGAACGTGAACGAGTCGCCGAACGGCGTGACGAACACCGTCGGCAGGAAGTTCGGCGCCTTGGCGCGGCCGACGATCACGCTGCCGAGGCCGCCCTTGAGGCCGACGTTGGCGTCGCGCGCGAAGAACGGGTCGCCGTCGAAGCGGCCGATCGAGCCGCTGTCGCCGCGGAAGAACGCGTTCAGGTTGAACACGGCCGTCAGCCCGCCGCCCAGGTCTTCGACGCCGAAGACGCCGAAGTACGAGGTGGTCATGCCGCCGCTGCCGAGGATCTTGACGCGCACCGGGTCGCCGGCGTTGCGCATCGAGCCGACGAAGGTGTCGACGGTGCCGCCGAGCGTGACGCTGCTGCTTTGCGCGTGCGCGCCGAGGCTGATGGTGAGGCTGCTGGCAAGGGCCGCGCAGGCGGCAATGAATGGCTTCATGGTGTCGGACCTCAAAAAAGTCGAGTCGAACGAAGGCGGAGTGCCGGGCCGCCGGTGCGTCGCACGAACCGGGTGCGCGAGTTGCCTCGCGCTGGTTCGTACGCGCCCCGGTCGGGGTGCTGCAGGCGCGCGAACCCTCGGTGCCGCGCCCTCGGATACGTTCCGTTGCAAGACAAATGCCAGCGTGCGGCGAGACGCGCGCCGCGCGCGACGCCAGGGCGCGTCAGGCGCTCTTCAGCAGCTCGTGGAGCGTGCGCGCGACGACCTTGGTGGCGCGGCGCAGATCGTCGAGCACGAGGTGCTCGTCGGCGCGCTTCGCGTTCGACTCGAGCACCGTGCGCGGCCCGGCACCGTAGATCGCGGCCGGGATGCCGGCCTCGCCGTACAGCCGCACGTCGGTGTACAGCGGCGTGCCCGAGGTCGGGATCGGCTCGCCGAACACCGCTTCGCCGTGCTTTTGCAGCGCCTGCACCAGCGGCCGGTTGCCGGGCAGCGGCTGCAGCGCGCGGGCGAGCAGCAGCCGCTTGATCTCGACCGTGATGCCGGGCCGGTCCTTGCCGAATTCGGCCGCGGCGTCGGCGATCACGCGCCGGATCGCGGCCTCGACCTCGACCGGGTCTTCCTCGGGGATCATGCGGCGATCGAGCTTGAGCACGACCTTGCCGGGCACGACGTTGGTGTTGGTGCCGCCCTCGATCCGGCCGACGTTCAGGTACGGGTGCGTGATGCCGGCGACCTTCGAGGTGATCTGCTTGTACAGCGCGTTCTGCGCGTACAGCGCATCGAGCACCGCGACCGCGCCCTGCAGCGCGTCGATGCCGGTGTCGGGAATCGCGGCGTGCGCCATCTTGCCGTGCACCGTGACTTCCATCTGCAGGCAGCCGTTGTGCGCGGTCACGACCTGGTAGCTGAAGCCGGCGGCCAGCACCAGGTCGGGCTT
>DATMIN010000291.1:0-9473 GCA_035554275.1 Burkholderiaceae bacterium | reverse complement strand
GAGGCGCTGAAAGCGGATTGCCGCGCTGCCGTCGGCGAGCTGCAGCGCGGGCGCCGGCCCAGCGGGCGCCGCGCCGGCCGCGGCCCGGCGCAGCCACTGCACGGCAGCAGGGCCGAGCCGTGGCTGGAGCTGCTCGATCGGCATGCCGGCCTCGCACGGCAGCAGGCGCAGCGCAGCGGTGTTGGCGAGCACGACGTGGGCGCGCGTGTCGAGCACGACGACGGCATCGCCGAGATCGTCGAAGAATTCGCGCCAGCCTGCGGCGCGCGACCAGGCCTGCGGCGTGGGAATCACTTCGGCGGCTGCCGCGGCGCGACGCGCGCGCGCACGGTCACTCCAGCTCGCTCGCCGCCATCAGCGCGCGCAGCTCGGCGCGGTTGATCTCGCTGACGCTCATCATCAGCTTGTCGGCCGCCTCGCGGAACTCGTACAGCGCCTCGCTCTCGATCGCGTGGACGAGTTCGACATACGGCTGGTACGGGCCGCTGTTCTCGGCCAGCGCCTGGTGCACGCGCCCCGGCACCGGGATCGATTCGAGCAGCTGCGCGAACGGCTGCTGGAACATCCGGTCGAGCAGCGAGAACACGCCGCAGATGAACATCTCGTTGCGCATCTCCTCGTCGCCGCTGTGGCGCACGAGCTCTTCCATCAGCAGCCCGCGGCGCACCGCGGCGAACATCACCGGCTTCAGGTTCACGTCCTTGCTGGCGGTGGCCAGCAGCAGCGCGAGCCAGCGCTTCAGGCGCTTGTAGCCGAGCATCATGATCGCGTGGCGGAACGAGCTGATCTCGACGCGCAGGCCAAACGCCGGCGAGTTGATGTAGCGCAGCAGCTTGAACGCGAGCGCCGGGTCGCGCTTGAGCGTGGCCTCGAGCCGCTCGATCGACTCTTCCTTGTCGACCTGGCGGATCAGCTCGACGATCGCCGCCATGCCTGGCGCGGCGACCTTGCCGGTGCGCGCCGCGGTGGTCGTCACCGCATCGTCGATCGGCCAGCCCAGCACTGCCTCGGCGCCGCGCGCGAAGCAGGCCTCCATGTCGGCCACGGTGCGCACGCCCGATTGCACGTGGCCGATGCGGCGGGTCACGCCCTGCGGCGCGTCGGGCTCGCCGATGCGGCGGTCGTCGGCCAGCTCGATGATCGAATACTTGAAGCACGGCAGCACTTCGCGCGGCAGCTCCTTCAGCGGCCGGCCCTTCAGCAGCAGCGTGCTGCCATTGGCGTGCAGCGCGGTCAGCGCGTCGACGTTGGCCGGGTCGGTGGCCATGAACGACGGCACCTCGACCATCAGGTTGGCCGACGGTCGCGCCAGCAGCAACTCCTGCAGCAGGCTCTCGCTGACGATGTTCAGCGAGGCGCGCGCGCCGGTCGCCGGCCAGACGTTGCCGACCTCGTGCAGCAGCTGGCCGACATCGAGCACCGCGTCGGGCCGCAACGGGAACACCGTGAGCCGCGTCGCGGTGACCGCGCGGTTGCGGTCGATGAAGGGCGAGTAGCCCAGCGCAACCTGGCCGAGGATCGTGGCATCGCTCATGACGACACCCCGCTCGCCGAGTACGGCGAGCGACCCTCCAGGAGGGTCGGGCCTTGCTTGGGGCGACCCGGCGCGGCGGCCCGCCTCATGCCGCGCGCCCCCGAGCGCGCACGCGGGCGGGCCGGGCGGCGGGCAACGTGCGAAGCGGGTGGGCGGGCGGCGCGATCCTAGCCATTGAGGTAGTTGAACAGCGACAGGCGCTGGACCATCGAGTAGGCCTTGAGGGCTGCATCGTAGCCGGTCTGCTGGTTCGAGAAGTCCGAGATCGCCTGCGTCATGTCGAGGTCCTCGGCATTCGAGCGCTCGGTCTGGCTCGCGAGCTTCTGCGCCGAGAGCCGATCGGTCGCGGCGCTGACGCGGTTCAGCGTCGCGCCGACCTGGCTGCGCGCGGCGCCGAGCTGGTTCATCACCGCGTCGACGCTGGTGATGTTGGCCGCGCTGCTCTGCGCGATCTGGGTGTTGGTGCGGTTCGGCGTCTTCAGGTCGGTGATCGCCTGGTCGAGCGCGTCGAACACGCTCAGCGACGGGCTCGCCGGCGCCATCTGGAACACGTCGCCGTTGGCCGGCTGGCCGGCGATCGAGGCCGACAGGCCGTCGACCTGCACCGCCTGGCCGGGCTTGAACGCGACGTTGGTCTGCGCGGTCGCGACGCCGCCCTTCAGCACCGAGTAGGTGGTGGTGCCGCCGCCGACGCTGAACTGGATGCTGTAGGTCGCGCCGGTCACGGCCGACGGGTCGGTGACCTTGCCGCTGTCGATCCAGGCGCTGCCGGTGCTCGTGACCGCGCTGGTCTCGAACACGCCGTTGCCGCTGCGCGCGCTGGTCCACGCGGCGCGGCCGTCGAGCGTGAGCGGCAGCGGGTCGGGCGAGGCCGATTGGGTCGGCCCCGCGGTGCCCTGGTACTGCACGCCGCCGGGCACGTCGGAGAACGGCGCGACCGACGCGCTCTGCCCGCCGAACAGGTAGTTGCCCGCACCGTCGCTGCGGTTCGCGACCGCGAGCAGCTGCTGGCGCAGGTCGGCCAGCTGGTTCGCGATGCCGAGCCGTTCGGCATCGCCGTAGCTCGCGTTGCCGGCGCTCACCAGCGCCTCGCGCACCTGCTGCATCAGCTCGCCGGCGTCGCCGAGCGCGCTTTCGGTCAGCGTCATCGCGTTGTTGCTCGCGTCGACCGCGCGCTGGCTCGCGGTGGCGCGCTGCTCGGCCGCGTAGGCGCGCTCGGCGCGCGCCGCGGCGGCCGGGTCGTCGCTCGGGCGGTTCACGCGCTTGCCGGTCGTCATCTGCTCCTGCGTGTCGGCGAGCTTGGTCTGGCGCTCCATCAGCGATTCGATCGAAGCGTTGTAGGCGTTGGCGGTACTGATGCGCATCGAAGCGTCCTTCAAGAATGGGCGGCGGCGCGTCAGCCGGCGGCGGTCTGCAGCATCGTGTCGAAAATCTGCTGCGCGATCTGCAGGATCTTGGCGGCCGCCTGGTAGCTCTGCTGGTACTGGATCAGCTTGGCGGCCTCTTCGTCGAGGTTGACGCCCGCCTTGTCAGCGCGCGCCGCCTCGGCCTGCGACGCCGCCGCGCTCGAGATCTGCGAGGCCGTCCTGCCGCCCTGCACGCGCACGCCGATGTTGGCGATCGCGCTCGCATAGGCGTCGGTGATGGTCTGCGCGCTGGTGCCGTCGCCGGCAGCCACGACGCCACCGTTGGCGAGGTTGGCGAACGCGAGCGCGTTGCCGTTGTTCGACGCGACGTCGGTGGTCGGCTGCACGCTCAGCTGGTCGCCGAGCTTGGGCACGCCGGCCAGATTGAGCTCGAAGCCGTTCAGCGCGATCGGCTGACCGGCCGTCCAGCTGCCGGTGCCGTTGCTGCCGTCGCTGAGCGACCAGTTGTAGGCACCGCCGTTCGACGTGAACGTGATCGCCGCGCTCAGCGTGCCGTTGTAGGCCGGGCCGACGGCCGCCAGCGACGCGATCGTCGCGCTGCCGGTGTTGGCCGCGCCGGTGCTGGCGGTGAACGGCGCCGCGGCGGCGAGGCCCTGCGTGCTCGCGAGCACCGTCTGCATGTTCGACGCTGCGGTCGCGACCGGCTGCAGCAGGAAGCGGTCGGCCGAAACCGCGCTGCCGCCGGTGAGCTTCAGCGACACGCCGTTGAACTGCACGCCCGCGGCGAGCTGCGCCGGCGTGAACGGGCTGCCGGCGACCGCGCTCTTGTTGTCCGAGCGCGTGACGACGTAGTTGCTGCCGTCGAACGCGACCGAGAAATCGGTCGGCAGCACCTGCGACGCGTCGCTGACGCTGACGCTCAGCGCGGCCGTGCCGGCGTTGGCTGCGGCGGCGAGCACGCGCGGGGCGCCGACCGAGAAGATCGGCGCGCCGGCGCCCGGCGGCTGGCCGAGGTCGAGGCCGAGCGCCTGCCGGCCGTTGACCGCGCCGGCGACGGCGGTGGCCATCTGGCCGAGCAGGTTCGTCGCGCTGGTCAGGTCTTGGTTCTGGAACTTCAGCAGGCCCGAGAGCGAGCCGCCGGCCAGGCTCGACGGCGGGATCAGCCGGCTCGTGCCGCCCTCGGCGATCGCGAGCGAAACCTTGGCCGGATCGAACGCGTCGGGCACCGCCTTCAGCGTGTTCGCGTTCGCGCCGAGCACCAGGCTCTGGCCGCCGCCGATGAACACGCCGACACTGCCGTCATCGGCCGCAATCGTCGTCACGTTGACGATGCCGGCGATCTGGCTGACGAGCTGGTCGCGCTGGTCGAGCAGCTGGTTCGGCGGCTGGCCGGTGCCTTGCAGTTCGGCGATCTGCTTGTTGAGCGCCGCGACCTGCTGGGCCATCGAGTTCAGGCTCGCGACCGAAACCTTCACGTCCTGCGTCACGCCGGTCTGCAGCGCCGAGAGCTGGTCGCCGGCCGCGGCGAACTGCGACGCGAGCGATTGCGCCTGGCTCAGCACGACCTGGCGCGCCGACGAATCCGACGGCGCGTTCGACAGGTCGACGAACGAATTCAGGAACGCGCCGGCCTTCGCGCCGAGGCCGGCGTCGCCGAGCGGGAACACGCTCTCGAGCTGGGTCAGCTTGTCCAGGCGCGCGGTGTCGGCGGCCGCGGTCGAGCTGGTGCCGACCGCCTGGTTCGTCAGGTAGGCGTTGTAGGCGCGCTGAACCGTCGTGACGGTCACGCCCTTGCCGAAGAAGCCCGAGCCGGTGAACTGGCCCGGCGCGTCGGCGAGCTGCGTCTCCTGGCGCGAGTAGCCGGGCGTGTTGGCGTTCGCGATGTTGTTGCCGACGGTCTGCAGCGACGCGTAGCTCGCCGACATCGCGGTCTTGCCGATGGACATCAATGCCGACGACATGCGAGCCCTTTCTTACGCCAGCGTCTGCGGCGTGCGCAGCGCGGCGCGCTGCATGCGCAGCGTGGTGTTGATGACGCGCGTCAGCTTGTCGGCATAGGCCGGGTCGGTCGCGTAGCCGGCGCGCTGCAGGCCCTGCGCAAAGCCCTGCACGCTGCCGCCGGCGGCGACGACGCTGGCGTAGCGCGGATTGTCTTTCATCAGCCGCGCGTAGTCGCGGAACGATTCGTCGTAATTCGCGTATGAGCGGAAATTCGCGACCACCTTGCGCGGCCGGCCGTCCACGACCTCGGTGGTCGTGACGCTCGCGACCTTGCCGCTCCAGCCGGCGCCGGCCTTGATGCCGAACAGGTTGTGCGACGACGTGCCGTCGCTGTTCTTGATCTCGCGCTTGCCCCAGCCCGATTCGTGGGCGGCCTGCGCGACCATGAAGGTCGCCGGGATGCCGGTCTGCGCCTCGGCGCCGGCGGCCGACTGCTGGTGCAGCTTGAGGAATTCCCGCTGGCTCGGCGCGGCCGTCGCGTCGCCGGCCGCTGCGCCGGCTGCCGCCGACGGCGCCACCGCGGCCTGCGCCGGCACGATCGTGCCGCTGAGCTGGCGCTCGAGCTGGCGCGCGATCACGTCGGCCAGACCGCCGGGTGCCGCGCTCATCTGGTTGGCGAACTGCGCGTCGAGCATCTCGGTGCCCATCTGCGTGCCCGAGTTGTCGAGCATGCCGCTGCCCAGCGACGACTCGCGCATGCTCTTCAGCAGCTGCTGCATGAACATCGCCTCGAACTGCTTGGCCGCGGCGCGGATCGCCGCCTTCGGATCGCTCGCCGCGCGTGCGCGCAGCGCGCTGCCGGACGGGTCGCGCAGCGCGTCGAGCGCGCCGACGTCGCCGGTCATGTTCGAGACGCCCGAGATGGCCACGATCAACGCCCGCCCGGCCGCCCGAAGGGCGTTGAGCGCCCCCTCGGGGGGCAGTGAACGAAGTGAGCGTGGGGGCGCTTCATATAACCTCGATCTCGGCGTTCAGCGCGCCGGCGGTCTTCATCGCCTGCAGGATCGCGAGCAGGTCCTGCGGCGTCGCGCCGAGCGAGTTCAATGCCTTCACCACGTCGGCGAGCTTGGTGCCGGCGGGCAGCGAGATCAGCGAGCCGGGCGCCTGCGTGATCGTGATGTCGGCCTTGTCGCGCGAGACGGTCGTGCCGCCGGTCGACAGCGCGTTCGGCTGGCTCACCACCGGCGTCGAGTTGATCGTCACCGACAGGCTGCCGTGCGCCACCGCGCAGGCGTTCAGCGTGACCATCTGGTTGACGACGACCGAGCCGGTGCGCGCGTTGATCACCACCTTCGCGGCCGGCGCGGCCAGCTCGACCGGCAGGTTCTCGATGTCGGCCATGAACGCGACGCGCGCGTCGGGCGCTTCGGGCATGCGCACCCGCACGACGCGGCCGTCGAGCGCCTGCGCGGCGCCGGCGCCCATCTTGGCGTTGATCGCACGCGCCACTTCGCGGGCGGTGTTGTAGTCGTTCGAATTGAGGTCGAGCTGCAGGTACTCGCCCTGGTTCAGCGGCGTGGGCACCGCGCGCTCGACCGTGGCGCCCTCGGGCACGCGGCCGGCGTTGAGCGTGTTGACCTGCACCTTCGAGCCGGCCGCCGAGGCGCCGGCGCCGCCGATGATCACGTTGCCCTGCGCGAGCGCGTAGACCTGGCCGTCGGCGCCCTTCAGCGGTGTGGCGATCAGCGTGCCGCCGCGCAGCGACTTCGCATTGCCGAGCGACGACACGGTCACGTCGATCTGCTGCCCGGGCTGCGCGAACGGCGGCAGCTGCGCGGTCACCATCACCGCGGCGACGTTCTTCAGCTGGATGCTGGTGCCGGGCGGCACCGTGACGCCCATCTGCTGCAGCATCGCGGCCAGGCTCTGGGTCGTGAACGGGGTCGAGGTGGTCTGGTCGCCGGTGCCGTCGAGGCCGACGATCAGGCCGTAGCCGACGAGCTGGTTGGTGCGCACGCCCTGCACCGTCGCGACCTCTTTCAGCCGCATCGCCTCGGCCGGCGCCGGCCACCACAGGGCGGCGCTGGCCAGCAGGGCGGCGGCGGCGATCAGCTTGCGCAGGAGTTTGTCGGTGACGTGCATGGGGGCATCCTCGGATGCACCCATTCTGGAAGCGCTCAGATCGGCAGAACACTCAAAAAGAAGCGCCCCAACCAGCCTATTCCCTGCGCATCGGCCTGCTGGCCCTTGCCGCGCTGCTCGATCCGCACGTTGGCGATCTGCGCCGAGGCGACGCTGTTGCCCGGCTGGATCGCGCGCGGGTCGACCTGGCCCGAGAAGCGCAGCACGTCGACGTTGTGGTTCACGCCGATCTGCTTCTCGCCCGAGACGATCAGGTGGCCGTTCGGCAGCACCTCGATCACGGTGGCGGTGATCGTGCCCGAGAAGTCGTTGCTGTTCTCGGTGCTGCCCTTGCCGGCGAAGGTGTTGCTCGAGGTCAGGCCGATGTTGGCGCGCCCGGCGGTGAACGAGTTGCCGGCGATGCCGGGGATCGCGCTCACGCCGGCGGCCAGGCCGCCCGACTTGTCGACCGAGCTGGTGCTCTTTTGCGTCGCGCTGACCTTCTCGACGATCTGCACCGTGATCGTGTCGCCGATCAGGCGCGCGCGGTGGTCCTCGAACAGCGGCCGGTACTGGCCGGCCTGGAAGATCGCGCCGTTGTTCGTGGCCGGGATCACGATCGGGTACGGGCGCACCGCCTCGGTCTTCAGCACGTCGACCGGCGGGCGCTTGTTCATGGTTTCGCTGACGGTGTCGCAGCCGGCGAGCAGCGCGACGGCGGCGGCGACGGCGACGGCCAGCGTCAAGGGGGCGAAGCGGTTCATGCGTTCATTCACAACTGCGTGAGGCGCGCCAGCATGTCGTCGGAGGTCTTGATCGCCTTCGAGTTCAGCTCGTACGCACGCTGCGTCTGGATCATGCCGACCAGTTCCTCGACGACGTTGACGTTCGAGGTCTCGACGAAGCCCTGCTGCAGCTGGCCGAGGCCGTTCTGGCCCGGCGTGCCGGTGTTCGGCGTACCCGACGCGGCGGTCTCGGCATAGGTGTTCTGGCCCAGCGGGTCGAGACCGGCCGGGTTGATGAAGTTCGCGGTCTGGATCTTGCCGACCGTCTGCGGCGCGGCCTGCGCCGGCAGCACGACGCTGACGGTGCCGTCGCTGCCGATCGTCACGCTGGTCGCGTTGGCCGGGATCGTGATGCCGGGCTGCACGGTGTGGCCGTTGTTCGTGACGAGCTGGCCGGTGGCGTTGACCTGGAACGAGCCGTCGCGGGTGTAGCCGGTGGTGCCGTCGGGCATCTGCACCTGGAAGAAGCCCTGCCCGCTGATCGCGACGTCGAGGTTGTTGCCGCTCTGCTGCAGGTTGCCCTGCGCGAAGCTGCGCGAAGTCGCGACCGCGCGCGTGCCCAGGCCGAGCTGCAGCCCGGTGGGCAGCGTCGACTGGTCGGTGCTGTTGGCGCCGGCCTGGCGCAGGTTCTGGTACATCAGATCCTCGAACACCGCGTGCGACTTCTTGTAGCCGTTGGTCGAGGCGTTGGCGAGGTTGTTCGAGATGGTGTCCAGCTGGGTCTGCTGGGCCTCCATGCCGGTCTTCGAGATCCACAGGGAACGCATCATGGCGGGGCTCCGGTCAATGGCGCCGATGATGGATCGCGGCCCGGATTCGGCAAGCGTGGATAAGACGGATGGATTGGGTGCTTCTTCTGGCTTGGAATGCTCGCGGTCGTTGGTGTTCGTCCTCCCCGCAACGATCGGCGCGCGCCCAGCCGCAGGCGGGCAGCCGTCGACGCTTCACTGTGCCGGTCGGCGCAATGCGCCGACTCCCCTGCGCTGCTCGCTCCGCGGGGCAAGCCCGCAAACTCGGGCCGGGCACGGCCCTCAAACATGCGGGCTTGGCGCGCAAGCGCGCCGACCCCGCTACGCTGCGCTGCTCGGCGGCACAGAGGCGCGCCGCCGACTGCCCGCCTGCGGCTGGGCGTGGAGCAGTGATGCGAGACGGCGGTCGAACATCCCCGGACGAGTGACGGAAGGACTGAACTGGGTCGTTCGTCTTCAGAACTCGACCGACAACTTCCGACCCATAGGAGCCGCGGCGGTCTTCTCATCGAACGACCGGTCTACCTTGGAACTTGACCTCCGCCGACGCGGCCAAGAAAGTGCATGACGGCGACAGCAGCCGTTCGCGCATGGCGTCCGACGATCGCGATAATCTCGGGTGCCGCGACCGGCTGCATCCGATGGTCACGAACTGACGCTGCCGACCCATAGGAGGCGACGGCGGTTTTCTCTGCGAACGACCGTCGGGGCGAGGTGAAGATGGATCGACAACAGATTGCGCGCTGCGTGGAGCAGGTGGCGGCGTTTCGGGCCTCGGGGCCTTCCGCGCAGGTGTGGTCCGAGGCCAACGACGTTCCGATGCGATCGATTGCGAGTTGGTGCGCGCATTCGAGGCGTTGGCAAGCCAAGCTTGACGGCATTGAGTTCGTCCCATCGGCGCCGCCGCCGAAGTCGACCGGCTTCGTGGCTGCACGCGTGGCGCCGAATGTGGCGCCGAACGCGCCGCCGGCTTCGG
>DATMIN010000290.1:0-9530 GCA_035554275.1 Burkholderiaceae bacterium | reverse complement strand
GAGGTAGTCAGCGACCACCTTCTCGCTCTCGGCCGACACGAAGCCCTGCTCCTGCTGCACGATCGCCAGGCACGCCATCACGGCCGACTGCTTCTGGTCGGCCGGGTACTTCGCGACCTCCTTGGCGAAGCGCGCGCGGGTGGATTCCGTGATCACCGGTCGATCTCTCCGAAAACGATATCCATCGTGCCGATCAGCGCCACCGCGTCGGCGATCATGTGGCCGCGCGACAGCTCGTCGAGCGAGGCCAGGTGCGGGAACCCGGGCGGGCGGATTTTCAGCCGGTACGGCTTGTTCGCGCCGTCGCTGACGATGTAGATGCCGAACTCGCCCTTCGGGTGCTCGACCGCCGCGTACGCCTCGCCCTCGGGCACGTGAAAGCCTTCGGTGAACAGCTTGAAGTGGTGGATCAGATCCTCCATGCCGCTCTTCATATCGAGACGCGACGGCGGGGCGACCTTGTGGTTGGTCGTGATCACCGGGCCCGGGTTGGCGCGCAGCCAGTCGACGCATTGCTGGATGATCCGGTTCGCCTGGCGCATTTCTTCGACGCGCACGAGATAGCGGTCGTAGGTGTCGCCGTTGACGCCGAGCGCGACGTCGAAGTCCATGTGCTCGTAGACATCGTACGGCTGGTGCTTGCGCAGATCCCACAGCACGCCGGAGCCGCGCAGCATCGGGCCGGTGAAGCCCAGATTCAATGCGCGATCCGGCGTGACGATGCCGATGCCCACGGTGCGCTGCTTCCAGATGCGGTTGTCGGTCAGCAGCGTCTCGTAGTCGTCGACGTTCTTCGGGAAGCGCTTGACGAAATCCTCGATGAAGTCGAGCAGCGAGCCGTGGCGGTTCTCGTTGCGCTTGGCGAGCGACTTGGCGTTGCGGATCTTCGAGGCCTGGTACTGCGGCATCGAGTCGGGCAGGTCGCGGTAGACGCCGCCGGGGCGGAAATAGGCCGCGTGCATGCGCGCGCCGGAGACCGCCTCGTACATGTCGAGCAGGTCTTCGCGCTCGCGAAAGCAGTAGATGAGCATGTTCATCGCACCGCAGTCGAGGCCGTGCGCGCCGAGCCACATCAGGTGGTTCAGCAGCCGCGTGATCTCGGAGAACATCACGCGGATGTACTGCGCGCGGATCGGCACGTCGATGCCCATCAGCCGCTCGATCGCGAGGCAGTACGCGTGCTCGTTGCACATCATCGACACGTAGTCGAGACGGTCCATGTACGGCAGCGACTGGATGTAGGTGCGCGTCTCGGCCAGCTTCTCGGTCGCGCGGTGCAACAGGCCGATGTGCGGATCGGCGCGCTGGATCACCTCGCCGTCGAGCTCGAGCACGAGGCGCAGCACGCCATGCGCCGCGGGGTGCTGGGGTCCGAAGTTCAGTGTGTAGTTTTTGATGTCGGCCATGGTGCGCGACTAGTGCAGCCCGCCGTAATGGTCTTCGCGGATCACGCGCGGCGTGATCTCGCGCGGCTCGATCGTCACCGGCTGGTAGATCACGCGCTTCTGCTCGTCGTCGTAGCGCATCTCGACGTGGCCGGAGATCGGGAAATCCTTGCGGAACGGGTGCCCGATGAAGCCGTAGTCGGTCAGGATGCGGCGCAGGTCGGCGTGGCCTTCGAAGATGATGCCGTAGAGGTCGAATGCCTCGCGCTCGAACCAGTTGCACGAACTCCAGACCTCGGTGAGCGACGTGACCAACGGCATCTCGTCGTCGGGGCAGAACACCTTCAGGCGCAGCCGCCAGTTCTTCGACACCGACAGCAGGTGCGAGACGACGCAGAAGCGCTGGCTCTCGCGCGGCTCGTCGCGGTAGCTGGAATAGTCGACGCCGCACAGGTCGATCAGCTGCTCGAACTTCGTATCGGCATGGTCGCGCAACGTCAGCGCGACCTCAGCGTAGTCGGCCGCAGAGACGACGGCGGTGAGCTCGCCGCGCTCGCGCACCAATGACTTGAGCTTGGCGCCGAGCAGCGCGGGCAGCGCGGCCTGCAGCGTGTCGAGTCGGGCGAGCGTCGTCATGCGCGGGCGATCGTGTTCTCGCGGCGGATCTTCGCCTGCAGCTGCAGCACGCCGTAGAGCAGCGCCTCGGCCGTCGGCGGGCAGCCGGGCACGTAGACGTCGACCGGCACGATGCGGTCGCAGCCACGCACCACGGAGTAGCTGTAGTGGTAGTAGCCGCCGCCGTTGGCGCACGAGCCCATCGAGATCACCCAGCGCGGCTCGGCCATCTGGTCGTAGACCTTGCGCAGCGCCGGCGCCATCTTGTTGCACAGCGTGCCGGCGACGATCATCAGATCGCTCTGGCGCGGGCTCGGGCGGAACAGCATGCCGAAGCGGTCGATGTCGTAGCGCGCCGCGCCGGCGTGCATCATCTCGACCGCACAGCACGCGAGGCCAAACGTCATCGGCCACAGCGAGCCGGTCTTCGACCAGTTGACGAGGGTGTCGACGCTCGTCGTGACGAAGCCCTCTTTCAGAACGCCTTCAATGCCCATGCTGCTGCTCTCGGATCGTGCGCGGTGTCGTCGTCATTCCCAGTCGAGCGCGCCCTTTTTCCATTCGTACGCGAAGCCGACGACAAGAATGCCCAGGAACAGCATCATCGCCCAGAAGCCCGGCGCGCCGATCTCCTTCAGCGAGACCGCCCACGGAAACAGGAACGCGATCTCGAGGTCGAACAGGATGAACAGGATCGCGACGAGGTAGTAGCGCACGTCGAACTTCATGCGCGCGTCTTCGAACGCCTCGAAGCCGCATTCGTATGGTGAGTTCTTCGCCTTGTCGGGCCGGTTCGGGCCGAGCAGGAAGCCCAGCACCTGCGGCGCCACACCCACCGCCGCACCGATCAGGATGAACAGGATGACGGGCAGGTACGGGTCCAGATTCATGGGTCAGTGCGGTGCAACGCGTAACCGAGCAACTTTGGTGCCGTCGGCGAGACTCGAACTCGCACAGCTTTCGCCACTACCCCCTCAAGATAGCGTGTCTACCAATTTCACCACGACGGCCAAGCGCAAAAAGCACCCGAAATCTGTGCCCGGATCGCATGAGGATTCGCTCACCGGACAGCTGCGCATTCTAACCTCAAAGGCGCGCACCGCCGCTGCGCGCGCTGCACTGCAACAAGGCACGAACGCGGCGCGCCGCGAGGCGCGCCGTGTGCTTGCTACTTGGTCGGGATCGCGCCCGCGCCCGACGCCTGCGGCGTCGGCACCGCGGCGGCCGAGGCGGCCGGTGCCACTGGTGCTGCGGCCGGTGGCGCACTGCCGGCGCCGGGCACCTGCGCCGCGCCGGTCAGCGGGACGCTCGCGGCGGGCGCGCTGATCGCGGGGCGATCGAGCACGCTGCCGGTGCTGCTCGCCGGGCGCGCGCGGTCGTTCGAGAAATAGGCCAGACCGAGCGTGCAGGCGAAGAAGATCGCCGCGCACACCGCCGTCGAGCGCGACATGAAGTTCGCGCTGCCGGTCGCGCCGAACAGGCTGCCCGACGCGCCGCTGCCAAACGACGCGCCCATGTCGGCGCCCTTGCCGTGCTGGATCAGCACCAGGCCGATCATCACCAGCGCCGTGATGATCTGCAACGCCACCACCAGATTCCACAACAGGTTCATTCTTCTGACTCCAGGATGCTTTCGGGTCGCACGGCGGGCCTTCAGCCGGCCGCACGACAGATGGCGGCGAACTCCGCGGCCTTCAATGAGGCGCCGCCGATCAGGCCGCCGTCGATGTCGGTCTGCGCGAACAGCGACACGGCGTTGTCGGCCTTGACGCTGCCGCCGTACAAAATCTTCATCTCGCCGGCGTGCTCGGTCGCCGCCTTCAGCTGCGCGCGCAGCAGCGCGTGCACCGCCTGCGCCTGCTCGGGCGACGCGGTGCGGCCGGTGCCGATCGCCCAGACCGGCTCGTAGGCCACGACGATCTGCTGGATGCAATGGCCGAGCGTGTGCACCACCGCAGACAGCTGGCGCTTGACGACCACATCGGTCTGGCCGGCCTCGCGCTCGGCGAGCGTCTCGCCGACGCACACGATCGGCGTCAGGCGATGCGCGAGCGCGGCCTTGGCCTTGTCGGCCACAGCCTGATCCGATTCGGCGTGGTACGCGCGCCGCTCCGAGTGGCCGACCAGGACGTAGCGGCAGCCGAACTCGGCGAGCATCGCCGCCGAGACCTCACCGGTGTACGCGCCCGACTCGAACGCCGAGACATCCTGCGCGCCCCAGCCGATCGCCTCGCCCTGCAGCGACAGCGCCACGTCGGCCAGGTACGGGCCCGGCGCGCACACCGCCACCTCGGCGACCCACGGCCCGGCCGCCTTCAACGCGGCCAGCAGCTCGGCATTCGCCGCGCGGTTGCCGTTCATCTTCCAGTTGCCGACGACGAGCTTGCGCCGCCCTGCACTCGGTTCGTGAATGCCTGCCATCACCACTCCAGCACCAGCTTGCCGATGTGCTGGTTCGATTCCATCAGTTGATGCGCGGCCGCGGCCTGCGCCGCCGGGAAGACGCGGTGGATCACCGGCTTGATGCGCCCGGCCTCGATCCACGGCCACACCGTCGCACGCAGCGCGCTCGCGATCGCGGTCTTGAACGCGACCGGCCGCGGCCGCAGCGTCGAGCCGGTGATCGTCAGGCGCCGGCGCAGCACGACGCCCGCGTCGATCTGTGCCTCCACACCGCCCTGCACCGCGATGAACACGAGGCGCCCGTCTTCGGCCAGGCACTTCAGTTCGCGCGCGACGTAGTCGCCGGCCACCATGTCGAGGATCACGTTGACGCCGTTGCCGCCGGCCAGGCGCTTGACCTCGTCGACGAAGTCGTGCGTCCGGTAGTTGATCGCGTGATCGGCACCGAGCGCGACGCAGGCCGCGCACTTGTCGTCGCTGCCGGCGGTGACGATCACGGTCGCACCCGCCGCCTTCGCGATCTGGATCGCCGTGACGCCGATGCCGCTCGAGCCGCCCTGGATCAGCAACGTCTCGCCCGGCTGCAGCTTCGCCCGGTCGAACACGTTCGACCAGACGGTGAAGAAGGTCTCGGGCAGGCTCGCGGCTTCGATGTCGGTCAGGCCCTTCGGCACCGGCAGCATCTGGCCGACCGGCGCGACGCAGCGCTGCGCGTAACCGCCGCCGGCGACCAGCGCGCACACGCGGTCACCGAGCTTGAAGCCGGCCGCCGCGAGCGCCGCCGCATCGCCCGCCTCGATCACGCCCGCGACCTCGAGGCCGGGCAGATCGGAGGCGCCCTTGGGCACCGGGTAGTGGCCCTTGCGCTGCAGCACGTCGGGGCGGTTCACGCCCGACGCACTGACGCGGATCAGCGCCTCGCCCGGCCCGGCCGCCGGGTCGGGGCGCTGCACCAGACGCAGCACCTCGGGCGCGCCGAACGACGCGATCTCGACGGCGTTCATCGACGCCGCCTCAGTCCTGGTATTGCGGCTGCTGCTGCTCGCGATCGATCAGCGCCTTCATCGACAGCTTGACGCGGCCCTTCTCGTCGGTCTCGAGCACCTTGACCTTGACGATCTGGCCTTCCTTCAGGAAGTCGGTGACCTTCTCGACGCGCTGGTGCGCGATCTGGCTGATGTGCAGCAGCCCGTCCTTGCCCGGCATCAGGTTCACGAGCGCGCCGAAGTCGAGGATCTTCGTGATCGGGCCTTCGTAGACCTTGCCCACTTCCACTTCGGCGGTGATCTCGGTGATGCGCTTCTTCGCGTGCTCGGCCTTGTCGGCGTCGGTCGACGCAATCGTGATGGTCCCATCTTCGCCGATGTCGATCGTGCAACCGGTCTCTTCGGTCAGTGCACGGATCGTTGCGCCGCCCTTGCCGATCACGTCGCGGATCTTCTCCGGGTTGATCTTCATCGTGTACAGGCGCGGGGCGAACACCGACACCTCGGTCTTCGCGCCGCCCATCGCCTCGACCATCTTCGCGAGGATGTGCAGCCGCGCTTCCTTGGCCTGCGCCAGCGCGACCTGCATGATCTCCTTCGTGATGCCCTGGATCTTGATGTCCATCTGCAGCGCGGTCACGCCGGCGGTGGTGCCGGCGACCTTGAAGTCCATGTCGCCGAGGTGATCCTCGTCGCCGAGGATGTCGGTCAGCACCGCGAAGCGGTTGCCGTCCTTGATCAGGCCCATTGCGATGCCGGCGACGTGCGCCTTCAGCGGCACGCCGGCGTCCATCAGCGCGAGGCAGCCGCCGCACACCGAGGCCATCGACGACGAGCCGTTCGACTCGGTGATCTCCGAGACCACGCGCATCGAGTACGGGAAGTCGGCCTGGCTCGGCAGCACTGCGACGAGCGCGCGCTTGGCCAGGCGGCCGTGGCCGATCTCGCGGCGCTTCGGCGTGCCGACGCGGCCGGTCTCGCCGGTCGCGAATGGCGGCATGTTGTAGTGGAGCATGAAGTGCTCGGTGAACTCGCCGGCGAGCGCGTCGATGCGCTGCGCGTCGCGCGCGGTGCCGAGCGTGGCGGCCACCAGCGCCTGCGTCTCGCCGCGCGTGAACAGCGCCGAGCCATGGGCGCGCGGCAGCACGCTGTTGCGGATCTCGATCTGGCGCACGGTGCGCGTGTCGCGGCCGTCGATGCGCGGCTCGCCGGCCAGGATCTGGCTGCGCACGATGCGCGCTTCGATATCGAACAGCACGTTGTCGAGCGCGACCTTGTCGAACGCGACGCCTTCGCCCTGCAGCGACGCGACGGTCGCGGCCGTCACGGCGCGCGTGGCCTGCGTGCGGGCCTGCTTCGAGCGAATCTGGTAGGCCTCGCGCAGCGGGCCCTCGGCGAGTGCGACGACCTTGGCGATGAACGGCTCGTCCTTGGCCGGGGCGACCCAGTCCCAGGCCGGCTTGCCGGCGTCACGCACCAGCTCGTGGATCGCGCTGACCGCGACGTTGCCCTGCTCGTGGCCGAACACCACGCCGCCGAGCATGATCTCTTCCGACAGCTGCTGCGCTTCCGACTCGACCATCAGCACGGCCGCTTCGGTGCCGGCGACGATCAGGTCCAGCTTCGACTCGAGCAGCTGCGTCTTGCCCGGGTTCAGCACGTACTGGCCGTTGATGTAGCCCACGCGCGCGGCGCCCACCGGCCCGTTGAACGGGATGCCCGAGATTGCGAGTGCGGCGCTCGAGCCGATCAGCGCGGCGATGTCGGCCGAGACTTCCGGGTTCAGCGACAGCACGTGGATGACGACCTGCACCTCGTTGTAGAAGCCTTCGGGGAACAGCGGGCGCAGCGGGCGGTCGATCAGGCGCGAGGTCAGCGTCTCGAGTTCGCTCGGGCGGCCTTCGCGCTTGAAGAAGCTGCCCGGGATCTTGCCGGCGGCGTAGGTCTTCTCGATGTAGTCGACGGTCAGCGGGAAGAAGTCTTGCCCCGGCTTCGGGTTCTTCGCGGCGACCACGGTCGCGAGCACGACGGTGCCCTCGATGTCGACGACGACGGCGCCGCCGGCCTGGCGCGCGATCTCACCGGTCTCGAGCGTGACGGTGTGTGATCCCCATTGGAAGGTCTTGGTGACTTTGTTGAACATGCTCATGCGTGTCTCTCCGGTGGTGCGGAGCGCGCCGGGGCGGGATGCCATTCCAGGGGTGTTCCGCGCGGGAACATCGGTGGAATGACACGGCGTCGCCGCGCGGCTCCAAAAACGAAAAGCCTGTGCTGGCGAATTCCAGACAGGCTCAGTCTCGCTCGCTCGCCGCCTACTTGCGCAGACCCAGTTTCTGGATCAGCGCGGTGTAGCGCTCGGCGTCGCGGTCCTTCAGGTAGGCCAGCAGGCTCTTGCGCTGGTTGACCATCTTCAGCAGGCCGCGGCGGCCGTGGTGGTCTTTCAGGTGGGTCTTGAAGTGCGGCGTCAGGTCGTTGATGCGGGCCGTCAGGATGGCGACCTGCACTTCGGGCGACCCGGTGTCGCTGGCGCTGCGCGCATTGGCCTTGACGATCTCGGCCTTGTCGATGGTGGCGTTGGACATTGATAGCTCTCGTTTCCAGTATTGATGAAACCGAGCCATCCCCGCCAAAGGCGCTGTGAGCGGAATGCCACGGTTTCGATTCGCGCCCTCGCCTGCTGCAGGATCGGGCTCCACTTGCGCACACCGGTGAAACCGACCGATGGCGTGCTTTCGTTGCGTGCCCGCTCTGGGCTGTGACTTCGACCCGCCAGACGCGCAACCCGCGGATTGTAGCGGATCGAGGTCGCCCACGCACCGCCACCGCACGCCGGCGCGCACCGGGGCGCGCGGATTTCAAGTCCCTTGAAATCAAAAATGCCGCTCCAACTTCGGCCCCAAGGTTGCTGCACGTCGCGGCAACCGCCTTCCACCAGGAGCCAACCCATGTTCGTTCTCTCCCGCCCCGCGACCCGCTCGGTCGCCCCGCAACTCGGCCGCGTCGTCGATCGCCTGTTCGATGAATCGCTCGACCGCTACTTCGGCGGCGCCGCCTCCGGCAGCCGCACCCCCGCGCTCGACGTGAGCGAGACCGACGCCGACTACGTCGTCGCGTTCGACGTGCCCGGCGTGGCGCGCGAACAGCTGAAGGTGTCGGTCGAAGGCCGCCGCGTCAGCCTTGAGACCGTCGATGCCGCGAAGGCCGACAGCACCGACGCCCCCGCTGCCGAGGCGACGACCCCCGCCGCGTCGCGCACGCTGTACCGCGAGCGCCAGGCGGCGCGTTATGCGCGCACCGTGAGCCTGCCGGCCGAGGTCGACCAGAGCCGCTCGCACGCGAAGTTCGAGAACGGCGTGCTGACGCTGACGCTCGCGAAGAAGACGGTGACCGGTGCGACGCTGCTGAACGTGGCCTGACCAGCGTCCGTTAGGCCGCGGCCAGCGGCCAGCGCGGCCGGACGTCGAACGCGGGAGCGTTCGGCGCCGCTGGCAGCAGGCCGCGCTGCCAACGCATCGCCGCGGCGAGCGCGATCATCGCGCCGTTGTCGGTGCACAGCGCCGGCTCGGGATAGTGCACCCGGAGCCGGCGCTTTTCGCATTCGGAATTCAGCCGCTCGCGCAGCGCCTGATTCGCGCCGACGCCGCCGGCCACGACGAGCCGGTCGCAGCCGGTGTCGCGCAAGGCCTGCAGCGACTTGCGCGCGAGCACGTCGACGATCGCCTGCTGCGTAGCCGCCGCGAGGTCGGCCTTGGCCTGCTCGCAGACGTTGGGGCCGAGCTTCATCACCTGCGTGCGCACTGCCGTCTTCAGGCCGGCGAACGAGAAGTCGAGATTGCCGCTGTGCAGCAGCGGGCGCGGCAGCTCGAACGCGCCGGCGTTGCCGAACGCCGCGAGCCGCGCCAGCGCCGGCCCGCCGGGGTAGCCCAGGCCGAGCAGCTTGGCCGATTTGTCGAACGCCTCGCCGGCGGCGTCGTCGATCGTCTCGCCGAGCAGCAGGTACGCGCCGACGTCCGTGACCTCGAGGAGCTGCGTGTGGCCGCCCGAAACGAGCAAGGCGACGAACGGGAAGCTCGGCGGATCGGCGGAAAGAAAGGGCGAGAGCAGATGCCCTTCGAGGTGATGGATGCCGAGCGCCGGCTTG